>CAZNWL010000093.1:0-4852 GCA_964577045.1 uncultured Planctomycetia bacterium
GCCTACACCGCCGGGAACAGGAGTAATCCAGCCTGCTCGGGTTTGTGCGGTTTCAAATTCCACATCACCGATTATTTTATCATTAACACGGTTTATGCCTACATCAATTACAATTGCGCCTTCTTTAATCAAACCGCCTTTAATCAAACCGGCTTTACCTACTGCAACAATCAGAATTTCAGCTTTCTTTACGTGTTCTTCCAATTTTCCTGCCTTTGATGTGCCTATGTGGCAGACCGTAACTGTAGCGAATTTTTCGAGTAAAAGTAAAGCCAAAGGTTTACCCACGATCTCGCTATGACCGACAATCACTACTTCTTTACCGTATAGGTCAATACCTGTATTATTTAACAATTCCATTACTGCCGCAGCTGTGCACGGCAATATGTTAGCTTTGCCGAATACGATTTTTCCGATATTAGCCGGATGCATACCTTCAACATCTTTTTCGGGAATAATAAACTGGCTCACCCTTTTATAATCGATATGTGCAGGTAAAGGCATTTGGATGATGATGCCGTTAACTTTTTTATCAAGGTTTAGCTTATTTATCAGCTCAATAAAATCTTTTTCTGCAATGTTCTGGCCTAATTTGTGCAACTGATATTCAATACCAAGGCCTTCGGCGGTTTTTGCCTGCGATTTGACATAGGCAGCTGCTCCGGCATTCTCACCGACTTGGATACTGGCTAAAACAGGCTTTTGGTCCATAGACTGGACTTTTATCTTGATCTCTTCTTTTATTCTTTCCGCAATGGGTTTACCCTCTAATAATTTCGTCAATTTTAGCCTCCGTTTGCAAACGCATACGCTTAATGGTTTTTCCTTTAAGTAGTAATTCTTTATTCATGGCTAGAGCTAATTTCTTATCGCCTAAAAGTTTAAGGTTTATTTGTACGTTGAAATAGGCGCTGGAAAAACTGGATTCAAGCAATATTGCCGCAACCGCCACATCGCTTATCAAATTAACATTGCCCTTTTTAATGAGCGGCGGGCAAAGTTTTATTCCTTCATGGCAAAGCCGACAGACCATAAAAGGAATATCCAACGAATCGCGTATATTTTTACTTGTATAAGCAACAATATCCAGGTCAACCAGATTCAATAAGGCATTTCGTAGCTGTTCTGACTTGGCTAAATATTCTTTTAATTCATTCTCATACTGCGCATACTTAGGTTTACCCAACGTAAAATTGATCACCATGCTGATAAGCGAAGCTCCAAGGCATGCAGTCAAAGCAGCTGCTGAACCGCCTCCAGGAGCAGGAAGTTTAGCTGCCAGATTATCGACGTACTGCTTGAGAGGCGCTGCCTGATAACGAATTGAGGATGCATCCAGTGGATTCATTTAGAATAGTCCTTTCGTAATTCCGTATTCGTCGATATCAATTCTTTCTCCTGCCGGGTGTTTAGGCAGACCCGGCATTGTCTGTATTTGGCCGCAAAGCGCATATAAAAACCCCGCGCCTATTGATGCGCGAATATCGTTTATGCGTAAATTAAAATCCCTGGGACAGACCATTTTCGGGTCATCGGAAAGCGAAAGATGAGTTTTCGCCATACATACGGCAAGATTATCCCATTTTCGCCTGTTATATGCAATGATTTTATTTTCTGCATCTTGCGTATATTCTATATCTTTTGCCCCATAAATGGAAGTAGCGATGATTTTAATCTTCTCCTTTATGGGGATATTCAAAGGATAAAGGAATCTAAAATTATTCGGTTTTGATGCTGCCTTAATAACTGCTCCTGCCAAATCGATCCCGCCTTTTGAACCGCGAAGCCATACCTGGCTTACCTGGCAATCATCCGCACCAAAGCTAATGGCCGCCTTTTTTACCAACTCTATTTCTTTATCCGTATCGCAATCAAATCTATTTACGGCAACTACAACCGGAACCCCAAAAATCTTAATATTTTCGATTTGCTTTTTAAGATTGCAAAAACCCTCCTCTAAAGCAGAAAGATTTTCTTTTAACAGATCCTCCGGCAAAGGCTTACCGGGAGAGATCTTGAATCTAGCGCTATGTACTTTAAGTGCACGGATAGAACAAACTAAAACAACAGCATCCGGAATCAGTCCGCTTACACGGCATTTGATATCAAAGAATTTCTCTGCTCCGCAATCAGCGCCAAATCCTGCTTCTGTAACCACATAATCAGAATAGAAAAGAGCAATACGGTCTGCGATAATAGAACTATTGCCATGCGCGATATTGGCGAAAGGAACCGTATGTACAAAACACGGCGTGTTCTCTATTGTTTGAATGAGGTTTGGTTTAATTGCATCTTTTAAAAGAACACTCATGCTCCCTGAAACTTTTAAATTCTCGGCAGTAACTGGATTACCATCGGTATCTTCGGCTAAAACGATTTTTGAAAGACGATGGCGTAAATCATTCAAGTCCTCACTTAAAGCAACGCAAGCCATTACCTCGGAAGCTGCGGTAATATCAAATCCGGTTTGATATGAAAATTCATTTTCTTTAGAGCCTAATTTAACATTAACACTGCGCAGAGAACGGTCATTTGTCTCAATAACACGGCGCCAAAACATTTTCTCGGTATTTATACGCAAGGGGTTACCTTGAAAAATGGAGTTGTCTAAAAATGCTGCAGCCAGGTTATGCGCAAAACCTACTGCGTGTACATCGCCGGTAAAATGAAGGTTAAATTCCTCCATTGGCAGAACTTGCGAATATCCTCCGCCTGCCCCTCCGCCCTTAACTCCGAAAACCGGCCCAAGCGAAGATTCCCTTATACAAACAGAGGCGCGCTTGCCTAGTTTATTCAATGCCATGGAAAGCCCGATAGTAGTAACGGTTTTCCCCTCACCGAGTGGCGTAGGCGTTATCGCAGTTACCAATATATATTTTCCTTTACGACGCGGACGTATTCTTTTGAGAATATCCAAGTCTATCTTGGCTATATATTTGCCGTAAGGAATTAAATATTCTTTCTGTATACCAAGACGCGCGGCAATTTTTTCTATTGGCTTTTTTTTTGCTTTTTGGGAAATTTCGATACTTGAAAGCATATTAGTAGGTATATTGCTGGTTTAATTCGAAGGCATTTTTTATCAAATCTGGCTGATTGTTGCCAGTGATCGAGACAACGTCGAACCTTGCTTTTTTATGGAAAAATTTTTTCTCTTTCAAGAAAGACAGTGCCACAGCTTGAATCTTAGCCTGCTTTCTTAGGTTTACTGCCTCATAAGCAAAACCATACTTGTTAGTGCTTCTTGATTTTACTTCTATAAACACAAGGGTATCGCGATCAAAAGCAATGATATCTATTTCGCCGAGTTTAGTTTTATAATTACATAGGATAATTTTATAACCTGCTTTACGCAAGAACATAAGAGCAGATTTTTCGCCTATTTTCCCGGAGTCGATATTTTTCTTAGACACTGCAAAAACTCGTTCTATGCAAAACGGATAAGCCTATTTTCTTGATCATATCCCTGTGTAGCTGGGTACCGTATCCTTTATGACGCAAGAATTGATACTCAGGATAAACCTTGTCATAAAGCACCATCATTCTATCGCGTGTAACTTTGGCAACAATCGATGCCGCGGCAATACTTTTTGATTTCGCATCTCCGCCTATAATATTGGTAAAAGGATATCCTACATCGATGTTGACATTTCCATCGACTAAAATATGGATACGCGGCTTCTTTTTTTTGGATTTAACCCTGTCAAGGAGCGAAAAAACCGCTCTCTCCATTGCTATACGCGTAGCAGAAAGTATATTTATACGGTCAATAATGTAGTTGTGTACTATACCTAACCCGAATTGCGAAGAAGCGGTGATTTCAAGAAAAGCGCGTTCCCGTTGTAGGGGAGTAAGTTTTTTCGAATCATCGATGCGGCTTGAGAAAACAGATTTTCCCAAAAGGACTGCTGCAGCTACTACAGGCCCGGCAAGCGAGCCTCTACCAACTTCATCCACGCCGAATACTAAACCAAAACCTGCGCGTTTATATTTATTTTCGTAGTAAAACCCGCATTTAGTCTGCATCTAGAGCGGTTTTTTGATGGAACGTTTTTAGGCGGTTTTAGACTTTTCGTCACCAGCGTCAATCTTTGTAGCCCGTTTTCCTACTTTGCTGCGTAAATAATAAAGCTTGGACCTTTTAACCTTACCTGAACGGATAACTTCGATGCGTTCTATGCTGGGCGAATATAGAGGGAAAACGCGCTCAATGCCCTCTCCATATGAAACCTTACGCACCGTAAAAAATTGTTTTACGCCTCCGCCCTGTTTGGAAATAACTACCCCCTCAAAAGGATGCAAGCGCACTTTGTCCTGGCCCTCGGGTATTTTTACCAGGACCTTGACTGTATCGCCTACACCAAACTTCGGCATTTCTTTTTTCGTGTATTCCGCTTCAATAAGTTTGATTTTATCCATTAGTGTTTCTCCTCTCTACTCTTTTTTAGAAGATCTGGCCTTCTTTGTTTTGTGCGCTCCAGCGCTTTTTTTTGTCTCCATTTTTCTATTTTTCCATGGTCGCCGGACAAAAGTACTTCCGGAACCTTGCAACCCCTGAAAACTGCGGGCCTTGTATAATGCGGATATTCTAATAGATTACCTTCGAATGACTCAAAATTCAAGGAATTTTTGTCCCCCAAAACCCCTGGAATAAGCCTGACTACGGAATCGATTAATACCATGGCAGGAAGCTCTCCTCCGGTAAGGACATAATCGCCTATCGAAACCTCTTCATCCACCAATTTTTCACGCACACGCTCATCAACGCCTTCGTAATGCCCGCAAATAAGAATGATGTGCTTGTCTTTCGATAATTTTTTAGAAAGCTCTTGAGTTAAAACCTTTCCTTGTG
>CAZNWL010000094.1:0-4816 GCA_964577045.1 uncultured Planctomycetia bacterium
GATTTTTCTGCCAAACGGCTTACCCGGCAGACAGTCCTTTCCTCGGATTTGATTTTTACCATGGAGGACCGCCAGACTGATTATGTTTTGAACTCTATTCCGTCGGCTTCTGGCAGAGTTTTTAACTTGAAGAAATTTCTTCCTTTTGAATTAGAACAAGACATTCCTGATCCCATCGGCCAAGCGATGCCGGTTTATGAAAAGGTATATTCGTTGATAAAAGAAGCAGTTTGGGAGCTGAAAGATTGGGTCTAGATGAAGATAGCCATAGCCAGCGATCACCGGGGATTTAAATTAAAAAATAATTTAATCAATTTTCTTAAAAGCAAAAGCTACGAAGTTTTTGACTGCGGCACCTATTCTCAAGAGTCTTGTGATTATCCCGATTATACTTATTTAGCCGCTGATAGTGTTAGGGCTAAAAAAGCCGACCGGGCAATCGTGATCTGCTATACGGGCGTTGGCAGTGCAATCTGCGCTAATAAAGTAAAAGGAGTGCGCGCAGCATTAGTTTATAATTCAAAAAGCGCTTCTTTATCGCGCCGGCATAATGACAGCAATGTTCTAGTTTTACCTTCCTATCTTTTTAAGTTAGAGTATCTAAAAAAACTAGTTTTACGCTGGCTGAAAGAAGGATTCGAAGGCGGCCGACATGCCCGCCGGCTAAAGAAAATTCAAGAAATAGAGGAGAAAGAAAATGCCTGAGTGGTTAAAGAGCACGGATAAAGCTGTTTATGAAGCGGTGATGAGGGAGCTCAAACGCCAGCGAGAGCATCTGGAGTTAATCGCCAGCGAGAATTTTACTCACCCGGCAGTTTTAGAGGCTCAGGGTTCGGTTTTGACTAATAAGTATGCCGAAGGATATCCCAAAGCCCGCTGGTACGGCGGCTGCGAATACGTTGACCAGGCGGAAGATTTGGCCATAGAAAGAGTTAAGAAATTATTCGGCGCTGAATACGCTAATGTCCAGCCGCATTCAGGGACACAGGCTAATATGGCGGTGATGATGACGGTGCTTGACGTAGGCGATACTATTTTAGCCCTAGATTTAGCCTGCGGCGGCCACCTTTCCCACGGCCACCCTTTGAATTTTAGCGGAAAGTTTTATAAAATTGTTGCTTACGGAGTCAATAAAAAAACTGAAATGCTGGACTACGCTGAAATTGAAGAGTTAGCTTTGAAGAATAAACCTAAGTTGATTATCGCCGGCGCAAGCGCTTATCCTCGGATTATTGATTCCCAAGCTTTTCGCAAGATTTGCGACAAAGTCGGGGCTTATCTTTTGGTGGATATGGCCCATTTTGCCGGGTTAGTGGCGGCGAAAATTCACCCTAATCCCTGCGAATACGCTGATTTTGTAACTTCAACTACTCATAAGACTTTACGTGGGCCGCGGGGAGGTTTTATTTTGGCCAAGAAAGAATTCGCCAAAAAAATAAATACTTCGGTTTTCCCCGGTGTCCAGGGCGGGCCGCTGATGCATGTTATTGCGGCTAAAGCTGTGGCTTTTGGCCTGGCTTTGGAAGAAAGCTTCGTCGATTATCAGAAACAGGTGGTGGCTAATGCAAAGTTTTTTGCCGAGAGCCTTAAGAAAAAAGGCTACCGCATAGTAAGCGGAGGGACCGATAATCATCTTTTTCTTTTGGATTTAAGCCCAAAAAATATAAGCGGTAAAGACGCGACCCAAGTTTTAGGGAAGGTCAATATTACCGTGAATAAAAACCTAATACCTTTTGATACAAAACCTCCGGCAGTGGCCAGCGGTATCAGGATCGGCACTCCCGCGGTAACTACCAGAGGGATGAAAACAAGCGAAATGGGGGAAATAGCCGATTACATGGATTTAGCTTTGAGCAACAAAGAAAATGAAGCGGAATTAGAAAAAGTGCGTTTTAAAGTCGCCGGCTTAACCGAGAAGTTCCCTCTTTATCCGCAGCTTTAAAAATTATGGGCAAAAAAATCAAACGGCCGACCTGGGACCAATATTTTATGAAGGCCGCTTTTTTAGTATCCGAACGTTCTACTTGCCTGCGCAGAAAAGTCGGGGCAGTGCTGGTTAAAGACAAAAGGATTCTCGCGACCGGTTATAACGGCGCGCCTTCAGGGATAAGCCACTGTGACCAGAAAGGTTGTTTGAGGGAGAAGCTCAAGGTTCCTTCTGGCCAGCGCCACGAGATTTGCCGCGGGCTGCATGCCGAGCAAAACGTAATTTTACAAGCCGCTTTCCACGGAGTTTCCGCGCAAAATAGCAGCCTCTACATTACTAATGCTCCCTGCAGTATTTGTGCTAAAATGATTTTAAATGCCGGAATAAAAGAAGTGATTATTTTTGATGAATATCCAGATAAAATGGCTCTTGAGTTTTTAAATGAGGCCAAAATAATTTTAAGAAAAGCAAATTTATGATTCCAGCGATTTTAAAAAGATTACAACGATTCTCAATCTCTGTAATCTATATTTAATCTCCGTAATCATTTTAAAGAAAAGCGAGAGACTTATGAAATGCCCTTATTGCAGCCATAACGAAGATAAGGTTACTGATTCCCGGGAGACTTCCGAAGGTTCGGCTATCCGGCGCCGGCGCGAATGCTCTAATTGCGGCCGCCGTTTTACCACTTATGAATATGTGGAGAAAACTCCGCTGATGGTGATAAAAAAAGATGGCCGCCGGGAAGCTTTCAGCCGCCAGAAGATACTTAACGGCTTGCTTAAAGCTTGCGAGAAAAGGCCGATTAGCGTGGAAAAATTGGAGGAAATTACTACCCAGATAGAAGTAGAGCTTCAGAAGAAGTTCGAACAGGAGCTCGACTCGCACTGTATCGGCGAAATGGTGATGGAAAAGTTAGCCCAACTTGACGACGTAGCTTATGTGCGCTTTGCTTCGGTTTACCGGCAGTTTAAGGATATCAACCAGTTTATGAAAGAATTGCGCGGTGTCTTTAGCAAAAAAATCAAATAAATTTATGATTTCAGCGATTAAAGAAAGATTACAGCGATTATTCATTAATCTCTGTAATCTATATTTAATCTCCGTAATCATTTAAAAAAATATGGTTGAGCTTGAACTTTCAAAGCTTATTATTGACGAGGATAAAAAGGAACAAATCGTCGTCTTGAAGGAAAAAAGAGGGACCCGCCTCATGCCGATAGTAATCGGTATGAATGAAGCCAGCGCTATAAAGATGAAATTAAGCGGGTTTAAGCCGCCACGCCCCTTGACCCACGATTTGATACCAGCGATACTTGGCGATTTAGGCATACGTCTAGAAAAAGTGGTTATTGATAATTTAATCGAAGGGACTTTTCACGCCAAGCTCCATTTAAGCCATAATGGTAATTTAGCTAAAATTGTTGATGCCCGCCCTTCCGACAGCATAGCTTTAGCCGTAAGGATGCAATCGCCGATTTTTGTAGAAGACAAAGTTTTAGAAAAACTGGCCCAGTCTAGCTAAAGCCTTTCACTTATGTTTTTTCAAACAGCTTTAAAAAAAATACCTTACTTTACGGTTCTTTGCGGGATAGCCAGAAAACGGAACTTGGCAGTTTGGTTGGTGGGAGGCTTTTTGCGGGATAGCTTCTTAGGGCTGGATAAATTCTTATCCGATTTTGATTTTTGCGTGTTTGGCGATACAACTTCTTTGGCCAGAGAATTCTCAAAAAAAATCAAAGCGAAATGCATTGTATTGGATGAGGAGCAGGAAAGCCTAAGAGTTATTTTAAAAAAAGACGGCCGCCTTTATACCTATGATTTTAGCCGCTTGCGCGGCAGGAATTTAAAAGAAGACCTTTCCTTGAGAGATTTTTCCATTAATACTTTGGCTCTAAGCCTGAATGAAAAAAATCCCGAGGTTATTGATTATTATCGGGCAAGAACCGACTTAAAGCACAGGCGTTTACGAGTAATAAAGGAAAGAGTCTTAGCCGATGACCCCTTAAGGGTTATCCGGGCTTTTTCGCTGGCCGCCAATTATTTCTTAAAAATTCAACCCAAGACTCTTTTGAGCCTGGCCGCCCATAAAAAGTTAATCCGTAAAGTCTCTGGAGAACGCTTAAGCGAAGAGTTGTTTAAAATATTTTTGTCGGCTGATTCTTTTCCGGCTATAAAACTGATGGATAAACTGAAAATAATAGACGAACTTCTTCCGGTAATCTCAAAGACCCGCGGCGTGCATCAGGGCCGTTTTCATCATCTTGACGTTTGGGAGCATTCTTTGGAAACTTTACGGCAGTTCGAGCTGCTTTATAGCCGCAAGCTTTCCAAAGATAAAGACATTTTTAATTATTTGAATACGCAAATAGCCTCTAGCCATAGGCGTTCGCAGATTATCAAATTAGCCTGCCTCTTGCATGATATCGGAAAACCCCTGGCCAAAAAGAAACTTAAAAAAAGGACTATTTTTCATACTCACGAAAAAATCGGCTGCGACTTAATCGATAAGTTAGCCGAAAGGTTACGTTTATCTTCCCGGGAGATAGAGGCCTTGAAGAAACTTATCTTTTGGCATCTTAGGCCGGGGTATCTGGCGGACCAATCGCCCCCTACACGCCGGGCAATTTACCGTTTTTTCCGTGATACCAAGGAAGAGGGTGTGGCGGTAATTCTTCTTTCTCTCTCTGATTGGCGGGCTACCCGCGGGCCCTTGACTGACTTTCACAAACGCAAGAAACATGAGAAAATTATGTTAGGGTTAATCGACAGCTATTTTTGCGAAAGCAAGAAGAAACCCTTGATGAAACTAGTTGATGGGCATATACTGATGAAGAAATTTAAGCTAAAACCTTCGCCGTTAATCGGTAAACTCCTGCATAAGATTTA
>CAZNWL010000095.1:0-4810 GCA_964577045.1 uncultured Planctomycetia bacterium
GGTGTAGCTCATAGTCTGAAAGGTATAAAAAGAAATGCCTACCGGAAGGATGATATGCAGCAAGGGGAAACTCGCATGTAAACCAAACAATGCCAACAGCGAACGCAGGCTTTCGGCAAAAAAATCGTAGTATTTAAAAAATCCCAGGATGATAAGATTTCCGCAAATGCTTATTATGAGGAACTTCTTTCTTGCGCCTTTATCATCAGTCCGAAAGATTTTTTGCGCGCAAAAGAAATCAAGAAAAGTCGAAATCCATATCAAAAACAAAAAACGCCAGTCCCAGGCCCCGTAAAATACATAACTGGCTAAAAGCAGCATTATATTCTGCCCTCTATGCTTCAGCAAAAGGTATAGAGAGTAGACTATAAAGAAAAAAACCGCGAATTCTAAAGAATTAAAAAGCATAAATCAAGCGGTTAAGCCTTTCGGCAAAAAATCGAACAATTTCATTTTTCTTGTTAAAACGCAGCATTTCGTGCAGCGGGGAAATATACCGGCGCTTTTTAAGCTTGAACGAAAATCATTATATTTCTTATTCTGCCATATTTCCATGAACTTATTCTTGCGGAGATTGCCCATTACCAGGCTGATTGAACAACAGTAGACATTTCCATAAGGGTCTATCCTTGAGGCATACCAGGGGTAAAAACACCTGTTCGCGAAGTGGTGGCTGATATCATAAAACCTTTTTACGATGTCTTTTCTTGAATTGAGGAAAACATTAACAAAAGGGACCTTTAGCTTCACGGCGAGGCGCTTTGCCTTCTTTATTTCGCCGTATAAGGCGTCTTTATCCACATTGATTAGGCTGGCGCAGAGGGAATGCGACTCCCTCTTAGGCGAGCAATCCAACTTTAAAAGTTTGCCGGTAGCCGATTCTAATTCCGGGCTGGTGAAAAAAACCGGGCTGATAACTAAAGCGGCATTTTTCTCATTGCATATCCCTACTAATTCTGCCAGGTGGTTTTCGTTATTTTTAGACACGGTACAGCAAAAATTCAAACGGGGGGTTTTAAGCCCTGACCTCCGTTTAAAGTAATTTACTCTATCAACATTTGCCATCAAGTTCCGGAAGCAGTCTTCTTTTTTTCTTATCTCATCATGTATCTTTTGCGGCCCGTCCAGGGAAAAATTTATCGTATTTATGCTTTTCACCAGTTTTTCTATGTCTTCGTCTTTTAAAATAACATCGCCGTTTGATGTCAAGTTTATGGATAAATCTTTATTCAGATTATGCGCATATTCCGCGATTTCAGCAAAGTCATGCCTGAGGGTAGGCTCCCCTCCGGTAAAATTGATTATTCTAACCCCTATGGCGTTTAACTGAGCGATGATTTCTTTGATTTCATCCGTGCTGAGTTCCTGTTGGCTGGCAAACAGCTCATTAAGCCTCTTACCGCCTTCATTGTGGGCGCCGTAAATAGGGCACATGACGCATCTGCAATTACAGCGATAGGTTATTTCAAAGATAATCTGCAGGGGCGGGGGCGGATTTTTGCGGTTAAAAAAATAACCGGCGTAACAATTTAATAGAGACGGCAAATTCTTGATTATTTTATTCATCTTTCCGCCTAATCATTCTTTTTTTTCTCCGATGTATAATAACCAAGGGCATAGATGCCTGCTGGAGATATCTCTCCCCCTTAAAAAGGCAAATAAAAAAAGGTTGACGATAAATTGGCCGTACTTTAAAAAATACGAAACGGACTTGTTGATACCTCCGGGGACAAGAAACTGGAACGCCAAACAATAATCGCAAAAAATTCTATCTAAGGCAGGTTTTTCAAAACACGATAGATATTCCGATATGCCTGTTAAGCCCATATTATGCATGGCGAGTAGCCCTTTTTGACGTGATAAGACGAATGAATTGTTAATTCTTTTGAGGTTAGGAATTCCTACGATAAGATACCCCCCTTTTTTTAATAAATTTAAATGTTTTTCGATAACAATCCCCGGCTCTTCAAAGTGCTCTAACAGGCCAAATGATAATACTGCATCAAATGTTTCCCTAAATCTCTCCTGGAAATCTGTGGAAAAAAAATCCGCATGGATAATATTCTGGGGATCCAGCCTGCTATCCAAGAATAGCCTCCTGTTTATCTCAACCCCAACCTCTGAATAATCCACCCCGAACGGCAGGCATCCGAATGTTTCGTTCATGAAAACAAGGTAAGTTCCCGGTGCGCTCCCTATCTCTAAAATTTTTTTTCCGGTTATCTGAGGTATACATCTCAAAAATAGCTTTTTTAATAGAAAATAATTATAGTGTGATACGTTGGAAAAAGCGTTTTTCCCGAGCAAATATTTTATTACTCTTTTACCTTTTGAATCCCGGGGATGAAAATAATCATCTCCGGAGGAAAAAATTTTTTTATGCAAATCTTCCCAGTAATCTCTTTTCGAAAGAAAGTTATGCATTGGCTTTTAGCGGCTGTCGCTACGCAATCTTGCTATTGAGGATAAATCATCTTAAGGCAAAAATAACTTCTTGTAAAATATGCGGCTAATTCGTTGTTTAGCAGTACTCTCCCGGGCCGGCCGAAAATCCTGAAAACAGACCATTCGATTTTAGGCTTTTCAAATCCGCATTGCTTTAATAGCCGAATCCATGTTTGGGGCCTTTGATGCTTATGCCATTCAATCGTGGGAGCAAAAGGATTTTTTATCTTAAATGAAGCAAAAAAATTATGTCTTGAGCAGTCGCATATAATCAGCCGGCATCCGGGATTAGCCATTGAGCTAAGCTTGTTAAAGACCTCTTTGTAGGTTAATCTTGAAGCTCTATCCTTTAATAAATTTATGCATGCCTCTTCGTCAAGATGATTGATTGAATTATGAAGTAATATAACATCAAACTTTTCGCCCCGGGAGTCGAAAGACTGGAAGGCTTCACGCTTTAAAATAATATTATAACCCTGAAAGTATTGTTGCAACCTAAGGAATTGTTCAATACTATTTTGATTGCTGCCCTCGGCAAGAGGCTCAAGGCAGACCGCCTTTTTAGCGCCTTTATAAACGGCATAAAAACTGAATACCCCGTTCCCGCATCCGATATCAACAACTGTCTTATCTTTAAAATCTATCCCTCTGAATAAAAAGTAGGCCTTATAATTAAAATATTCCCCGGGATAATGTATGCCTGATGCTGCCAAGCCGCGCAAGAAATCATCGTTTGATTTTATTTCCATACGGTCCCTATTTAGCGAGGGCCAAGAGCGAAAAGCCCCCCAGAAACCGGGCAGCGATATCCTGGTTTAATGCAAACATCGCTTTCCTGGGCAGTTTTGCCAATAGCCCCCCGAGTGTCTTAGCGGGTAATTCAACCCCTCCTGCGGTATAAAAATAATCAATTACCTCGTATCCCGTGTCGGTTAAAGCCGCTATTGCCGTTTCCTTAGTGAAATAATGGATGTGGCCTACGCCTCGGCGAAAACGCAAAATCTGCGAAGGCCTCAGGACAGTTTGGACTGAGATATTTAACGGAAAATGGAATATTTTATATATTGCTTTTTCGCGCAGCCTTCTTAAGAAACCAAAATAATCCTCAACGTGTTCCACTAAATCGATGGCTAATATTATGTCAAAAAATGCCTTTTCGTCATCAAAGATATCGCCTAGATAGAAATGCAGCCGGTTTTTTTCTCTTTTCCTGCATAACTCAAAGGCCTGCGGCGATATCTCATAACCGGAGAAAGAAATATCCTCCGGCATCTCAAGGTGCATTTGATTTAATACCTCTCCCGCCCCGCAGCCAATTTCACAGATTGAATGCGGCTGAATCTTATTCTTTGAAATGATTTTTATAATTTGCTTGCTTTTCCACTGAGATTCCTCAGCGTGCCATGTCGGGTTTCTTCTGAGATATTCCCCGTCCATATAAATTTCTTTTCCCATAATAAACCCCTGTTTTTACTTTTCTTCCGCCTGATTAATCGCGCAACCGGAAATACTGCCTACGCCGACTACAAAAAGCCCCTGCAACTTATTTACATGCAAGGACTTGATGAAAATTGGCTCCTCCTGTTGAACGATTTCCGCAACCGGAGCATGACGCAGGAGATGCAGAATTAAATAAAGGATACTTTTATTATTCTTGCGTGTTTGTGATCTTAAAAATAGCGGCTGCTAACGCACCACCCGCTAAGTTAGCCACGATAAAAATCCAAAGATTGCTTAACTTGCTTAATCCCATTATGGTTAACCCGATAGCTACCGCCGGATTAATCGCGCAACCGGAGATGCTGCCTATTGCGTAAGCGGCTGTCATTAAAGTGAAACCAATCGCTAATCCGTAATACGAATTGCCTGCCGTCTTCTTGGAAGTCGCCACATTCAATACAACATAAACCAGCGCGAAAGTAAAAATAAACTCTGCTATCAAGGCATTAGAAGTATTAGGGGTTGCCGCAACGATTAAGCTTGTGCCTTTTATCTTTACAGCCAATAAGGAAGCGCAAGCCGCCCCTAGAACCTGAGCAAGCATATAAAGAGGCACGTCCTTTGCCTTGCATTTACCGCGCAACCAGACGCCAAGCGTCACTGCGGGGTTATAATGCCCCCCGGATATGTGGCCGCCCGCATAAACCATCACCATTAATATGGTGCCTATTGCCAACGGCGCCATCATCCCCGCGCCTCCCGGCTCAATAACGCAAAGGCCGATGACAAAAAGCAGGAAAAACGTACCGATAAACTCAACTATACAATTTTTCATGCTTCCTCCTTTCTGAATATGTATTATATCTTAAACAAAAAGCCCCTGCAACTTATTTATATGCAAGGGCTTGATGAAGATTGGCTCCCC
>CAZNWL010000096.1:0-4753 GCA_964577045.1 uncultured Planctomycetia bacterium
GTTACGAGAGCATGATTAAAGAGAATAAGAAAATTATTGGGATAGGCGAAATCGGATTAGATTATAAATCCGCCTCTGGTTTAAAAAAGCAGGAAGAAATTTTTAAGAATTTCATTCAACTGGCTAAGAAATTTAATCTTCCGGTCATCATCCATAACCGTATTAATCCAGAAGAGGATAAGTTAGCAGCTGCCGAGGCAGCTTTAGAGATTCTTGATGAATTTTATCCGGATTACCGAAAAGTGGTATTCCATTGTTTTTCTCATCCGGTTACGGTTTTAGAAAAAATTATCGGCAAAGGCGGTTTTGCTTCGTTCTCCCTGAATATTTTGCGTAAAAGTAAAAAAATTTTAGAGTCTTTAGCGGCTTGCCCGCTGGAAAATTTGTTATTAGAAACGGATTCGCCTTATATGAAGATAAAGGATAACTATTCTACGCCATTAGATATCGCTAAAGTATACGAACGGGCCGCAGAAATAAAGGCGGTGGAGATAGAGAAGCTAAAAGAGCAGGTTTTTTCCAACATCCATGACATCTTTAAAATTTAAAAATAACCGTCTATTTTTTCTTGACCAAACCCGGCTTCCTTTGAAAGAGGTTTGGAAAGAATGCCGCAGCTTAGCTGAAGGTATCAGGGCAATTAAACGCTTAGAGGTAAGGGGCGCGCCTTTAATCGGGGTTTTTGCCGCCTATTGTTTAGCCGCCCACTTAAAACATCTTTCGAGAATTAAAGAAATTTTTTTAAGAGAGCTCGAAAAATCTTTAGAGAATCTGAGGGTTGCCCGCCCTACAGCAGTTAATCTTTCCTGGGCTTTGGCGCGGATTAAACGGAAAGTTTCAAAAGCAAAAACCAAGGACATTGCTTTTATAAAACAGTTGGTGCTAAAAGAAGCCCAGGCAATTCACCAAGAAGATATTTTACTTTGCCGCCGCATGGCCGATTATGGGTTGAATTTGATTAAAAAAGGAGACCGGATTCTAACCCATTGTAACACCGGTTTCCTGGCTGTTTCCGGAGAAGGCACAGCCCTAGCCGTAATTTTTGCCGCGGCAAAAAAATACCGCAATAATTTACTGGTTTATGCCGATGAGACGCGGCCGCTTCTGCAGGGAGCGCGTTTAACCGCCTGGGAGTTGCTTAAGAAAAAGATACCTTCGTTTGTGATTTGTGACAATACTGCGGCCAGCCTCATGCAGGAAGGTAAAATTGACAAAGTCTTTTTAGGCGCTGACCGGATTGCTGCAAATGGCGATACCGCCAATAAAATCGGAACCTACGGGGTAGCTATCGCGGCTAAATATCACCAAATACCTTTTTATGTAGTGGCCCCTTTTTCCAGCTTTGATTTAAGCTTAAAAACCGGCCGGCAAATCCCCATTGAACAGCGCGATCCCGATGAAGTAAGAAAACTGATGCATAAGATAGAGGCGGCTCCCCTCAAGGCGAAAGTTTATAATCCGGCTTTTGACGTAACCGGCCATGAATTGATTACGGCCATAGTCACCGATAAAGGCATTATTCGTCCGCCTTACCGAAAGAACATCAGGAGGGTATTGGGAGTTTGATGAGAACGGATTTAAATTTAGAATTAGAAAGCAGCTCGCCTGTGCAGACTATAAATTATGGGAGGCTTTTTTCAAAACTTTTAAAAGGCGGGGATGTGGTGGTGTTAGGCGGAAGTTTAGGCGCCGGCAAAACCACTTTTGCTAAAGGCATCCTTAAAGGTTTAGGCTGGCGCAAAATAGTCTTAAGCCCCAGTTTTACTTTAATCCGGCAGTATCCTTTCAGAAAACTTATGGTTTACCACGCTGACCTTTACCGTTTGAATAAAGCTTCTGCGGATAATTTAGGGCTGGAGGAGTTTCTTTATGCCCCCCAGGCTCTGGCTATTATTGAATGGGGCAATAAAATAATCCCGGAGCTGCCCAGCTTCTGGGAAGTAAGATTTTCTTATGTGGCGGATGAGCAGCGCCAGATTTTGATTAAGGCTAATGCAATAGAGCAGGAAAGATTGATAAAGATAAAAAGGATTTTTGGGAAATGAACCTTCTGGCTTTGGAAGCAAGCTCTCTAAACATTTCTCTTTGTATAAAATATCAGGGGAAAATCATTTCCGATATTAACCGTAAGATCCCCTTCGGAGCGTCTTTAATTATCCAATGGATAGATAAAGAGTTAAAGAAAAAACACTTAGGCTTAAAAGATATGGATGCGTTTGTCATAGGCTCTGGGCCAGGTTCTTTTACCGGTTTACGGATATCTTTTAGTTTAGTTAAAGCCTTTATCTTAGCGCTTAAAAAACCGGCAATTATGGTGGGTAGTTTTTTCCCCTGCGCTGAAAGGCTAAAAAAACATTCTGATAAAATAGTAGTCATTGCTGATGCCCGGCGCAATTTAATCTATGCAGTTTCGTTTAAAGTAAAAGATGGTTTTTTAAAGAAAGAGGCAAAAGAAAAGCTTTGCTCGATAGAGGAGTTTGCCAGAAATAAGAAAGATTATCTTTTTATTACCTACGACCGGCATTTAAAGGAGAAAGTTTCGGCAGTTGAGCCGAGGATTAAATTTTATTCCCAAGATATTTACCCCTCGGCCCGCTATTTACTACCCGAGGCAGAACTGTGCTATAATAAAGGTAAGTTTACCCCAATAGAGAAATTAGAACCCTTATATTTGCATCCGAAAACATGCCAGATCAGAAAGAAATAACCCGCCCTTTATGGGCAGAAGTTAACTTAAAGGCTTTAAGCGATAACTTTAAGGCTATCAGCAAGCATGTCGGCCCGCAAGTAAAGATTGTGGCTACGATTAAGCAGTCGGCTTATGGCCATGGGCTTATCCCGGTAGCGAAAAAATTAGAGGAAGCCGGAGCAACAATCTTTGGCGTAGGCAGCCTGGAGGAAGCCATAGCTTTGCGCAAAGCTGGTATCTCGGCTTCTATAATTATTTTAAGCGCCGTGCTCGCTGATTTTTCACAATTGTTTATTGAGCACAATTTTATTCCGACCATAGTTGATTTGCAGTTTGCCAAAAAATTGAACCGCGAAGCGCTTAAACAAAAGCGGCATATCGCCGCCCATGTAAAAATTGATACGGGAATGGGGCGTTTAGGTTTATATTATAAAGATGCCCACGCCTTTATTAAAGAAGTTTCCCGGCTTAAAAATATCGGCTTAGAGGGAATCTATACGCATTTTCCCGCCGCGGATACCGATCCCAGTTTTACTCAATATCAGATAGAAGTTTTTAATCAGTTTACAGGGCAGCTTAAATCCGAAGGCATTGAGTTTAAATATAAGCACTGCGCAAACAGCATCGGTTTATTGCGTTACCGCGATTCGCATTTTAATATGGTCAGGCCTGGCCTTATTCTTTACGGGGTTAAGCCGCAGGCAGAAGTGGATATCGGGATTAAGCCGGTATTATCCGTAAAGTCAAAAGTTATTTTTACGAAAGAAGTGAAAAAAGGAATGGGGATAAGCTATGGCAGGACATTTATCGCCAAGAATAACGCTTATATCGCCACAGTTGCCGTGGGCTATGCCGATGGTTATCCCTGGTCTTTATCCAACCGGGCCAAAGTCATAATTCGTGGCGAATTTTTCAATGTAGTTGGCAGGGTCTGCATGGACCATATTATGGTGGATTTGAAAAATAGAGGAGATATCAAGACAGGAGAAGAAGTTGTTCTATTGGGAGAGAGCAAAACTAAGTCTATATCCGCCGAAGATTTAGCCCGCTGGGCAGGTACTATTCCCTACGAAATCTTAACCCGCCTTTCCGCTAATATTCCCCGCATTTATATTAGTTAAGGGTCATCTTCATTACAATATCGTCGCAGGTATAGAAGGTTTTATCTGGGCCAACGGATGTTATTACCGGCGGCGCACAGTTAAGATTTCCACCGCAGGCTTTTTTACACTCTTCGCTTACAGAGAAAGTTGAAGTTGCCGGACAAGCAGCGACCTGCGGATATGCTGCTTCTAGACAAAAGGCATAATCAGGGTCAAAAAGATAAGAGCTTTTCCAAGGATCTCGAACATTACTATTTTCTAGATACGGCCCATCCCAGGCATCTATATCGGTTTGCGTCCATTCACATTGCCAACCAGCAACTCGTACCGGCGGCCGCTGGATTAATCCAGCACGGTCCTCGCCGCCATATATTGAAGGATCAAAATAGACTTCCGGGTCAGCTTGCTTAAAAGCCAGGCAGCCATTGGGAAACTTATGCGTATCTGCATATTGGGCGGTTATAGCTTTTTTTATTGCATTTAAGTCGCCGATAACTTTGGTGACTTTAGCTTTCTCAATGGCCTTAAAGGCATTGGGGGCGATGATAGCCGCAAGGATAGCAATAATAGCGATGACTACAATCAACTCAATTAAGGTAAACCCTTTTTTCATGATTTAAACCTCCTGCTTATAGGGCAAATATATAGATTTGTCCCTACAACATTAATGGTAAATCAAGTATATCATTGGGAGGGGCGTAGGGCAAGGGGCTAATTTGCAAACAATTTTAAATTGTGATATATTATAGGAGGTTTTAAAAAAAGGATGAAACTAAGAAAAATAAAGTTGATTAAGAAGAGGTTTCCCAGCGAAGAATCCGACTGGCTGAAACTTTCGCCTGGCCAAAGATTTCTTGAGACAAATAAGCTCTGGAAGCTTTATCTTAGTTTAGGAGGAAAACTTGACCCCGAACCCGATCCTCAAAGTCCTTTCTATTTTAAATAAATACAAAGTTAAATC
>CAZNWL010000097.1:0-4745 GCA_964577045.1 uncultured Planctomycetia bacterium
ATTGACTTTTTCCCGGCTGATTGGATGGATAAAACTTAAATAAAAAGCATGTAAAGCCAGGCGCTTAAACCTGACTTCAAAGTCTTTACCGAAAGCATACTTTCTTTCGCCTAAAATCGGATGGCCGATTTTGGCCAGCTGGATACGCAACTGATTAGTCCTGCCGGTCAAAGGCTCTAACTCTAAAACGCTGAAATTGGTAAACTCCTTTACTACCCAATAATTTGTCCTTGCCGGTTTAGGCTTCTCGCCAAAGCGCTGGCCTTCTTTATCGATTATCCTGTCTTGCCATATTCCTCTTTTCGGCCTTAACTGCCCTCTGACTAAAGCCAGGTATTTTTTTTTAACTTGGCCTACCCTGAACTGGTTCATAATTTCATTCTGGATTCGGCTGGTTTTAGCATAGATGATCAGGCCGCTGGTCTCGCGGTCCAAGCGGTGGCAGGGAAAAACTTTTGCCCCCAGTTCTTTTTCGATAAGAGTAGTTAAAGTAATTTTTTCACCCTGGGGCGAAGGCTGAACCAGGATTTTAGCAATCTTGTTTACCACCAGAAGATACTCATCGTTAAAAACGATATCAAAAGCTTTATCCATTTAGGCAAAAATCGCTTTCACCTCATCCTGCAGCTGGTTTTTTAAAATTTTACCGGTAGAATTCTTGGGGAGTTCGTTTTTAAAAAGGATTTTAAGCGGCACTTTATAGCTGGCTAAATTATTCCGTAAATAATCTATCAGTTCTTTCTCTTTTAATTTGCTTTCAGAAACTACAAAAGCTACCGGCACTTCTCCGCGGTGGCGGTGATTAACCCCCACCACCGCAGTTTCTTTAACTCCCGAATATTGGTAAAGGACATCTTCGATTTCCCGGAGGTAGACATTAAAACCGCGCACATTAATCATCTCTTTAATCCGGCCCATAATATAGATAAAACCTTCTCGGTCAATCTTGGCCAAATCGCCGGTATAGAGCCATCCTTCCTTGAGGGTTTTCCTAGTCTCCTCTTCCAAATTATAGTAACCTTTCATCACATTAGGCCCATTAACCAAAAGTTCGCCAACCTCATCCGCCGTAAGCTCATGACTGTTTTTATCCACCACTTTCACCCTGACCGAAGGAAGAGCTAAACCTATGGATTCGGGTTTGCGCCGGCCAAACAAAGGGTTTAAAGAAACTACCGGCGAAGCTTCGGTTAAACCATAGCCCTGAAGTAAAGGGCGCTTGAATTTCTTCTCAAAATCTTGGCAAACTTTTAGCGGCAACGCCGCTGCTCCGGATATGCACAAGCGGATAGGGTTAATAAAAAAATTAGCCAGCTTTTGAAAAGCATTCAGCTTGATTGCGCTTAGAATAGTGAAAATTGAAGGTACACCGATAAAAATCGTAACCCTCTGCCGGAAAATCGCCCGCATTACCCTTTTAAAAGGTCTAACCGTGCGCATAATCACAATCTGGCCCCCCTTATATATAGGAAGAAGCATGCAAACCGTCAAAGCAAAAGAGTGGAAAAGCGGCAAGATGCAGATGGCGGAATCTTTATGGCTGAATTTTATGACTTCGGCGCAGTCCTGGATATTGGAAATCAAGTTCTGGTGAGTGAGGCAAGCGCCTTTGGGCCGGCCAGTAGTGCCGGAAGTGTAAACTATTTCAGCATAATCTTCTTTTTTTATCGGGCTCTCTAAAAAATAACCTTTGGGATGCCGGATTAAATTATGAAAGCTTAACACCAGCTTATTTGCTGCCGGAGCGGGGAGGGAAATCAGGTTAAACAAAGTCTCGACCCGAGAAAGGATATTTTCGCTATCCTCAACTTTATCAATAGAGCAAATCAGGATTTTCGAGCCAGAGTCCTGTACAATAAAACGGGCTTCTTCCCGTTTAAACATAGTGTTTATGGGAACTACCACCGCTCCCAGGCGCAAGACCGCAAAGAAAGAAGAAATAAATTCGGGGCAGTTGGGAAGCCAAAGAGCGACTTTATCGGATTTTCTTACCCCGAGGTTATACAAAGAACTGGCTAATTTTTCTACGGAGTCAAAAAGCGCAGCGTAAGTAATTTTTCTTGCCCCGAAAACCAAGGCTGTTCTGCGGGGAAAGTTAAGAACCGTCCGATCAAAAAGCTGATTCAAATTAGAAAAATCTTCCATAATCTGCGCTGACTTCTCTTAAGAATTCCGGCGCTTGAGGACTTCCTGGATTTTAGCATTAAGGATATCTATCTGGACAGGTTTGACGAGGTATTCTTCATTGTAGAGTCTTGCGGCTTTTAACTTAGAATCTTCATCGGATTTGGCCGTAAGCATTATTACCGGAATGCTTAAAGTTTTTTCGCCGGATTTAAGTTCATTTAGAGTCTCGTAACCATCCATAACCGGCATCATAATATCCAAAAGGATGATGTCCGGTTGCCAGCGTTCGGCTAGTTTTATTCCCTCTTTGCCGCTGGTAGCTGTAAGAACCTTGTAGTCGCCGGCTAACTCCAAGTTAGCTTTAACAAAAAATGTCAGGTCTTCTTCATCGTCAATGATTAAAATCTTTCTCATTTTGAGCACCTTAATGAATTATCTAGCAAAATCCCGATTACTATCGGGATAATTTTTTCACTATAAAAATAATACACCTTAATTCTAAGATGTCAATCCTTCGACTGTATTCAGGGTAAACCCTCTAAGCCCGCGGCAAGACAATCCTGGCCAAAGTTCCTTTTTCAGGAGCTTTCTCTATGGTTAAAGAGCCCCGGTGGTTCTCAACAATTATTTTTGAAATGGATAAGCCTAAGCCGGTTCCCTTTTTATCGCGTTTAGTGGTGAAGAAAGGTTCAAAAAGTTTGGGTACATCTTCTGGGGCAATGCCCGGCCCATTATCGATTATCTCAATCACGCAAGCCTTTTCAGGCAAAAACTCACCGGCCCCCGCTTCTTTAATTTTAACCTTCACTGCTCCCCCCTGAGGGATAGCTTCCACCGCATTCATAAGCAAATTAAACAAAACCTGTTGTAACTGGTTTTTGTCTCCGGAAATTAAAGTGTCTTCTTTGGGAAAATCAGTTTCAATCTTAATATTAACGAGGGAAACCCGGTAGCGAATCAAAGCTAAAGTATCATTAACCAAACTTTTCGGGTTAACCGTCTCGGTCTTTATCTCCGAAGGCATGGCAAATTTAAGGAGGTTACGCACCACGCTATCAGCCCGTAAGGTCGATTCCTTAATCTTTTTTATGGCTAGCTTCACATCCTTGCCGGCTTTCTCCAACTTTTTTTCTAAAAACTCTATACCGCCCAAAACAATGCCTAAGGGATTTTTGACTTCGTGGGCCATCCCCGAAGAAAACCTGCCCAGAGCCGATAATTTTTCGGTCTGTACCAGGTCCTGCTGGGCTTTTTTCAACTTTTCGTAAGCAATATCTAGATCGCGTTTTGCGCTTATCCTCTCCTCTTCTACGCTGATAGCAGAAATAATAATCTCCAGAAATTCCCGGTCATCGCTTTTTAGCCTGAAGCTAGACTTATAAAATCCGCAAAGAAGGCCCTGCTTGCCGGCAGGCAGGCCTTGCTGGTTATTGCGTGTTTTTAGAGTTTGGCCGATAAAAGTTTTAAATTTTGTCTGCGATATATTCCTGACAATAACCCCCTCCTGTTGGAAAGCATCTCTAAAAATATCCTGATAAGATTCTAACTCCGGCAGCTGGCTGCCTGGACTTACATAATCAGCCACCAGCTCCAAGGAATCGTTTTTAGTATCTAAGCGTTGATAACAAACGGCCGACGCTCCTAAAATTTCTCCGCTTAAAGAAACAAATTTCTTAATGTTGGCTACGGGATCCGTCCCTAAAGCCACAAAGCAGCTGTTTATTTTTTGCAGACGTTCTTCGACTTCCTTGCGGCGGATAACTCCGGCCAAGGTATTGGCCACAGCAGCTAAAAATTCTTCTTCCTGCTTATGGTAGGCGTGGCTTGATTCAAGATATATATCCATTACCCCTAAAACATTCCCGGAATAAATAATCGGCAGGCAATAATGCGAGTATGGTTTTTCGTCTTGAGAGAATTGCGGCCTGGCTAACTGCGCAACTTCTCCGCAAATATTTTTGCCAAAGGGAACTTTTTCTAAACTGCGGATTTCTGCCTCGGAAAAGTTGATTTGCGCCTTTAAAGTTAGGGTTTGGGAATCTTCGCCCACCAGATATACTGCACCTTTGGCCTTATAGGAAAACCAAGGCGTAGAAAGAATAATACTCAAAGCACATTTCAGAAACCCTTCCAGGCTGATATTTTCTAGAGAAAAACGCAGCAGCGAATTAATCACTGCCTGGGCAAGGTAGTTATGCCTAATTTCCTCCTCCTGTTGTTTAATCTTAGTGAAATCCTGGAATGTTTCGATGACATTTGAAACTTTGCCTTCTTCATCGATAATGGGAAATGAAGAAACCTTATATATTACTTTCCTGTCTAAACTGGTGGTTTCAATTACAGTTTCATGGCTGGCTCTGTCAAGGAAAGTCTTGCAAGCCGGACAAAGCCCGCAAGGCTTAGGGGAAGAATTGCTGATAAGGTCGTGGCAGATAGACCTTTCCGAAACATTTCCTTGCGGAAACCATTCTTTAAACCGGCGGTTTTTATAGGCGAGAGATAAATCCGGCGAAACAATGGCAATCCCGATGCCGATACTATCTACTAACTCCTGATATTGCCGGGTAAAGCCTTTAAAAACAGCCATATTTAAATCCTTTTCCTAAACTCTATTATAC
>CAZNWL010000098.1:0-4729 GCA_964577045.1 uncultured Planctomycetia bacterium
ATATTTTAGAGTACTATGAATCCGACAGAGTTCCGGGGACGCGATACTTAACTCCGCCGCACCGCCCGCCTAACCATGAAACCCTAACCTTCTTTTCGGCTTTTCTTCTTCCTTTATTAACTGCTTTATAGCTTCAAATACTGCCCTAAACTGTTGATCGTACTTTTTCTCCATCGCCTCTATTTTGTTTTGGAGATCTCTATGTGCCGTAAACATTTCCTTAATTTTTATAAAGGTGCGCATGATTTGGATATTCACTGTTATTGCTCTCTTGCTATTCAATACGCTTGAAAGCATGGCCACACCTTGTTCAGTGAAAGCATAAGGTAAATAGCCCCCTAAGCTTCTTTTTGATGGTATCACATTTTGTGATAGCAAAATTTCAATTTCTTCTTCTTTCAGTTGAAACATAAAATCTCCGGGGAAACGTTCAATATTTCTTTTAACCTGTTGCCGTAGAACAATCGCCTTTACTCCTAATTAAAAATATCTTACTGGCTATCGTTTCTTGAGGAATCAACATAGTAACACCTCCTTTTTTACCCAACTTGAAGTCACAATTTGTGATTTCAAGTTTCAACTCCCCTCACCTATATAGACGGATGAGAAGGCGGGATTCTTTCAAAATTTTTAAATTTTTTTGAAAATGAGAAAAATAGACAAAAAACGCTTGAAAATTCAAAGGTGATTCCTCCGGGACCTGTCCCCAAAAAAATGCTTGATTTATTGAGGGGGTTGGTTATAATAACCGCAATTTTTGAATTTAAGAGGTAAAAAATGGCCAGGCAGGTAGAGTTAGAAAAAGTAAGAAATATAGGCATCATGGCCCATATTGACGCCGGTAAAACTACGCTTACGGAAAGGATTCTTTTCTATACCGGACGTTCGCATAAATTAGGCGAAGTGCATGACGGAGCCGCCCAGATGGACTGGATGAAGCAGGAGCAGGAAAGAGGCATCACCATTACTTCCGCGGCCACTACTTGTTTCTGGAGCGACCACCGTATTAATATCATTGATACTCCCGGACACGTTGATTTTACCGTGGAGGTGGAAAGGTCTTTACGCATTCTTGACGGAGTAGTGGCGCTTTTTTGCGCCGTAGGCGGAGTTGAGCCGCAATCCGAGGCCGTCTGGCGCCAGTCGGATAAGTACAATGTGCCTAAGATTGCTTTTGTCAATAAGATGGACCGGGTAGGCGCGGATTTCTTCGAAGTCATTAAAAGCATTGAAACAGACTTGGGGGCAAATGTCATACCTTTGCAGATTCCCATTGGAGCCGAAGATAATTTCCGCGGCGTAATCGACCTGATGGAAATGAAGGCCTATATCTATGACAACGAATCTTTAGGCAAAAACTTTCATACCGAAGACATACCGGCCGAATTAAAAGAGGCTGCTAAACGTTATCATCACATTATGGTGGAGAAGGCGGTAGAGTTAGAAGATTCGCTGATGGAGAAATATCTGGAATCCGAAGAAAAGATATCCGCGCAAGAATTAATCGCGGCAATCCGTAAGGGAACCATAGCCAATAAGATTGTTCCGGTTTTATGCGGTTCAGCCTTCCGCAATAAAGGCGTGCAGAAACTTTTGGATGCAGTAACCCTTTATCTACCTTCACCGATTGACCAGCCCTTGATTTGCGGCCATGAGCCGGGAAATCCCGATAAAATTATCGAAAGAAAGCCTTCGGATGACGAACCTTTTTCTGCCCTGGCTTTTAAAGTGCAGGCAGACCCGCATATGGGAAAGCTGGTTTATTTTCGGGTTTATTCGGGTCAAATTGATGCCGGTTCCTATGTGCTTAATGTGACCAAGGATCGTAAAGAACGCTTGAGCAGGATTTTACAAATGCATGCTAATGAGCGGGAAAATCAGCCAACAATTTATGCCGGAGATATTGCTGCGGCCGTGGGATTAGAGCATACGGTTACCGGTGATACGCTTACCGATATAGACAACCCTTTATTACTTGAAGCTATCGAATTTCCGGCGCCGGTGATGTCGGTAAGCATAAAACCCAAAGAACGGGCAGACCAGGATAAAATTAGCCGGGCTTTATCCAAGCTGGCAGAAGAAGACCCGACTTTCACCATTCACACCGATACCGAAACCGACGAAACGATTATTTCCGGGATGGGCGAACTGCATCTTGAAATAATCGTCGACCGCTTAAAGACCGAATTCGGGGTAGAGGCTATAGTCGGCGCGCCTAAAGTCGCTTACAAGGAAACGATATTAAGCGAAGTCAGCGAAGAATATAAACACGTTAAACAGAGCGGAGGGCGCGGCCAATACGGCCATGTGGTGTTAGAAATTATTCCGGCCAAAGCCGGCGAAGGTTTTGAATTTAACAATGAAATTGTCGGCGGAAGAGTGCCGCGGGAATATGTTCCGGCGATTGAAAAGGGCGTAATCGCGGCGATGCAGAAAGGCGCTTACGCCGGCTATCCGGTAGTTGACGTCAAAGTAAACTTAGTTGACGGCTCCTATCACGAAGTTGATTCTTCGGAAATTGCTTTTAAGGTTGCTGCTTTAGAATGTTTTAAAAAAGCTTTTTTAAAAGGCGCTCCGGTCCTGCTTGAGCCGTATATGTCGCTGGAAGTGACTACACCTGAAGAGTACGTAGGAAATATCGTGGGAAATATCTGCGTCCGAAGAGGCAAAGTTTTAGGCATCGAGGCCAAGGTTAACCAGCAAATCATTGAAGCCGAAGTGCCTTTAGCCGAGATGTTTGGCTATGCCACAACTTTACGTTCTTTATCCAGCGGCCGGGCCAGCTATACCATGCATTTTGAAAGATACGCCGAAGTCCCTGCGCATATCGCCGAGAAAATCTTAGAAGAAAAGAAACGCTCTTTATGATATAATAACCCCTAAAGCAAAAGGGGGTAGCTTTGAGTAAGATTTCCAGGGAAATAGCCAAGAAAATATTCCTCCCAGTTTGCCTTTTTTGTGTGGTTCTAGCCTCCTATATCCTTTATCAGTTGAACATCTCCCCTTACCTTTCTGTGGATACCCGCCAGAATTTTAAGAAATATTCGCTGACCATATTTATTTTAATCGCTACTTTTATTATCCAGCGGGTAGTCGGAGCTTTTGCTGCTTGGTATAAGGAAAATATTGCCGCCAAAACCAAGACCCGCTTAGACGATGAGTTGATACCGCTTGCCCGGCGCCTACTTAAAGTCATTATTTGGGTGATTGTTTCTTTAATAATCTTGCCGCTTTATGGAATTAACATCAGTGCACTGATTGCGACTTTAGGCGTAAGTTCTCTGGCCATTGCTTTAGCGGCTCAAGATACCATCGCCAATATAATTTCCGGCTTTCTGATTATGGTGGATAAACCTTTCCGGATAGGAGACCGCATTAAGCTTCCTTCCGGTGAAATGGTGGAAGTTTTGGAAATCGGCATCCGCCGTTCAAAATTTTTATCCGAAGACCGGGCAATAATTATCGTACCCAACGTGGATTTAAGTAAAAGTAAGATTGTTAACTACACCTACGGAGAAGAAAGAAACACCTATGGAGTTTAAAGGGGCGATTTTTGATTTGGATGGCGTTATCGTGGATACTGTGCCGCTGCATTTTAAAGCTTGGAAAAAAATGTTTTTAGAATATGGGAAAAAAATAACTTTCCAGGATTATAAAGATAAGATTGACGGCATTCCCCGAACCAGCGGTGCCCGGGCGATTCTTGAGGATTTGTCCGATAATGAATTAGAGGAGGCTGCCAGCCGTAAACAAAGTTACTTTCTAAAATTTCTGGAAGAAGAAGGAGTGAAGGTTTATCAAAGCACCATCAATTTAATCAAAGAGTTAAAAAAGGAAAAAATAAAAGTAGCGGTAATTTCCGCCAGCAAAAATTGCCGTTCCACTTTAAAAAAAGCCGGCATAGAAAGTTTATTCAAGGTGATTATTGCCGGCGGCGATGTAGAAAAAGGAAAACCCGAGCCGGACATATTTCTCTTAGCTGCACAAAGGCTTAATTTAGCCCCCGATGTCTGTATTATTTTTGAAGACGCGGTTTTAGGAGTTTTAGCTGCCAAGCGTGCCGGGATGCGCTGTGTGGGCATAGACCGTTATGAAAATCCCCAGAGGCTGGCTAAGGCTGATCTGGTGGTCAATGACCTATCCGAGGTAACTCTTGAAAAATTAAAGAAGCTATGAAAAGCATCTACTTAAATCATACGGCCGATGAAATTTGGCTGATTAAAGAGACCGAATTTATCCGGGATTTGCAGCATGTCCGGGAAACGCAGTTTTCTTTAGGCAACGGCTATCTGGGCAGCCGCGGCATTTATGAAGAGATACCTTATGATTGTTCTCCCGGCACTTATATTGCCGGTTTTTATGACAAAATGTCGGCCCAGGTAAGCGAAATGGTTAATTTACCCAACCCGATAAATTTTCAATTTACGGTTGAGGGCGAAAAGCTTGATGTAGTGGCTATGGATGTTCTTGAACATAAGCGTACGCTCAATATGAAGAAGGCGGTTTTGGTCAGAAAAACTCTTTATCGAGACAGTAAGAAGCGCCGTTATGATTATCAGTCTTTGCGTTTTATTTCCCAGACTGATAAAAATATCGGGGTAATGCAGATTGTTTTGACCCCTCTGGATGCCGGATGCACGCTCGACGTTAATACGGGAATAGATACTTCGGTTTCTAACGCCGGGGTGTTGAGTGAAGGAAGAAAAAAACATTTCCGGATTAAAGAATT
>CAZNWL010000099.1:0-4722 GCA_964577045.1 uncultured Planctomycetia bacterium
ATTCTGCAACATGCAATCAGGTGAAATCAGCATATACTCCCAGGTTGGCGTTGAAGTATTATCGAAACGATGCTGACCTGCTGTCATATTAACAGTGCCGTCTATCTGCTCATCTAACTTGCGTAAAGTTCCTACCGGTGTACTATTCATCGCTACATACCTTGCTACGCAAGCTCCAGAGGTTGTATTCGCATCTTCACCCGTATTATCAGCAATATTCCAGCTAATATTATTATTATTCCTGAAAGCATATTGTCCGCCCCAGCGGGTTTTTGCCGGCCAACTCTCAATATAAGGGCCATCCCAGCCAGGGATACCTAAACCAGCAACGTAAGGAGTACAAACAGTAGTATTATTCTGATTCTGTAAAAGAGCCTCTTCACAATTAGTAATCGGCCAAGTTCCGGTATCCGCATAGAAAGCCATACTCGCGGTTTTTATCGCACGAAAATCACCAATAGTGGAAGAACGGCTGGCTTTTTCAATCGCCTTGAAAGCATTCGGGGCGATGATTGCGGCTAAGATTGCAATGATAGCAATGACTACTATCAACTCAATAAGTGTAAAACCCTTCATCTTTCACACCTCCTTTTACTTCCTGTACAAAACAACCTAATCTATTTAAAACTTCCTTAATTAGAAGTATAACTTAATTTCAAAAAAATGCAAGACTTTTTTAAAAAACTTTCTTTTTACCTAGCTATTTCCATAGCCTATGTCAGGAAAAGCAATGTTATAATCCGAGTTGTTTAACTGCATATCCGCTTCGGTACATACGTCCTGATGAGCGTTAATAGTATCAACTTCAAAGCGGTGGAAACCTAATACCGCCGTAGTATTATTATTGTCTCCGGTAAGGTTAGCATGGGGAGTAAGGCAATCACTGGTATCACCCTCACGGCAACTGCCTCCACAAACGCCTGACCTGGGCATATAATAGTCATGAAAGGGATCATAAACGTAGTAAAAGCTTTCACCACGGTTATCATAAAGCGGATCCCGAGGAATTGGGCCCTGTATATACGTCCGTAATAAAGCGTCCAAGGCTCCGTCTCTCGCCCCAGAGGCATTACAGGGGCCGCTGGTTGGTACCCGAGGGCTGCTCCCCACTCCGATACATTCACCCGTAGAATCTAAATCGTTATCGTCAGTATAACCTGGGTAATGCCCTCTATCATCATAAAAACTTTCAATACCTAAGGTTAAAACCTGCATATCAGAAAGCCGTTTAGCATCGCGGGACTTCATCATGTAGCGGCTGACGTTGGGAATGGAAATACTGGCCAAAATAGTGATGATAGCGATGACGATGGAAAGTTCGATTAAAGTAAAAGCAAATCTTTTTTTCTTCAAGATAAATCTCACCATGGTTTCTCCTGTTATTGTAGGGGCAATTCATGAATTGCCCCTACGGTGATTTCTAAACCTCAACTTCCTGGGTAACCCGGAAGACTTCTTCAGCGGTAATTATGCCGGCTAAGAACTTCTCCATAGCCGCATCCCTCAAGGATACCAAACCTTGTGCCAAAGCTTTTGTCCGAATCTCGTTGGCTGGGCTTCTTTTAAGCACTAAAGATTGTATTGCCGGAGTATTATTTAAAAGCTCATAGATTCCTATCCGGCCTTTATAACCGGTGTTATTACAAACAGGACACCCTTTAACTTTGGCGCGAAACAATTTTTGATTAGGTTTGACTTTACCTTCCAGATGCAAAGCCTTAATTAAAGTTTCATCGGGCGCGTATTCTTCGCGGCATTTATCGCAAACTTTGCGCACTAAGCGTTGAGCTAATACGCCTAAAAGCGAACTGGAAACTAAAAACGGCTCAACCCCCATTTCCACTAAACGGCTAAAAGCCGTAGGCGCATCATTGGTATGAAGAGTCGATAAAACCAGGTGTCCGGTCAAAGCTGCTTGCACAGCGATTTCAGCGGTCTCTAAATCGCGAATTTCGCCCACCATGATAATATCCGGGTCCTGGCGCAAAAAACTGCGCAACGCCGTAGAGAAAGTCAGGCCGATAGTGGCATTAACATTTACCTGCCGCATACCATGGAACTGGTATTCCACCGGGTCCTCGACAGTCATTACATTAACGTCTTCCTTGTTGAGTTGCTGCAAAACTGAATAAAGAGTGGTGGTTTTTCCGGAACCAGTGGGCCCAGTTACTAAAATTATTCCGTAAGGAGATGAAAACATCTCTTTAAACTTTTCCAGTTCGCGCAGAGGGAATCCCAAACCTTCCAGCCCTAAAGTCAAACCGGTTTTATCCAAGACGCGCAAAACCGTATTCTCGCCCAAAACCGTAGGGCAAGTGGAAACCCTGAAATCTATCTCTCTTCCTTCGACCCGCATCCTGATCCTTCCATCCTGCGGCAGGCGTTTTTCGGAGATATCAAGGTTAGATAGAATCTTGATTCTCGAAGTAACCGCTCCCTGCAAAACCTTGGGCAATACATACTGTTTATGCAACATACCGTCTAAACGGTAGCGGATATTCACTGTATTCTTTTCTGGTTCAATATGAATGTCGGAAATTCTCTCATGAACCGCATGGGTGATGAGCATATTCACCAGTTTTAATATCGCCATTTCCTGCTTGGGGTCGCCTTTTTGCAGCTTCTCAATATCCAAGCCGGATAAAACAGTCTCCACTGTTCCCGAAGACTGATAATACTGTTCAATGGCCCAGAAAATATCAGCCTCGGTTGCCGCTAAGGGCTTGATGTTGAAACTAGTCTGCCTCCTTAACTGGTCAATGGCCACCACGTCATTAGGGTTAGCCATGGCTACCGACAAAACATTGCCGGTTTTAAACAAAGGCATGAGTTTATATTTACGCGCCTCTTCTTCCATAACCATGGACAAAATCTGCTGGTCAATCACGTAATCAGCCAGGCTCACGGTTTCAATTTCCATCTGGCGGGCTAAAGCAGTGTTGATGTCTTCTGCCCGCACCCAGCCGCGCTCAATCAAAATTTCGCCCAAGCGTTGGCGGGTAACTTTTTGGTCGGATAAAGCTTGACGCAAAATATCCTCGGTTATCACTTTTTGCTCAAGAAGGATTTCACCGAGTTTTTTGCGGGATTTATTACCTTTTTCTTGAGGCTTTGGCTCTATTAGCGGTTCTGGCATGATTACGCACCTTTACTCGCAGGAATTAAGCATATCTTTAATGACGCGCTTACGGCTTTTTTGCTGACTTTCATCTTTAGCCTTTTGTTCTTTCTCTAAAATTTGAGGAATTTTAGTTAAATAGTAGCCTGTTTCTCGGTAGCCGGGTATAAGTTTCTGCACTTCCTCAAATTTTGTGTAGGCTTCATTATAGTTACGGGTTTTATAGAGTGAAATCGCCGTTTTATAAACTTCTTCGGCCTGAGCCTGCATCGCCGATTCTTTTGCCTCTGCTTCTTTAAGCCGTTTCTGGCGGTTTTGGCTCTCGATTAATTCGGGAATTTTGGTCAAATAATATTCACAACGGCCGTAGCCCGGGCTCAAAACCTCCAACTCCTGAAATTTAGCAAAGGCTTCATTATACTGCTTTTCTTTATATAAAGAAACAGCCGACTTATAGAGTTCTTTGGCCTGGGCTTCAATGGTCTTCTTAGCTGTTGAATCCTCTTGGGGGCTTACTTTTTTTTTATCGGTTTCTCTAGGCTGTGGGATTTTTGTCTCTTTGGTTTTTTTGCCGATTGACGGCTCTTGCTGGACGGGCTTCTTTAGCTTTCCCGTTTTTGGCTTAACGGCTTCACTTACGCTCAATTTTGCCGGCAGCTTTTCTTCTAAATAACTCAAAGCCCCTTTATGTTCAGGGTCATAGCGTAAAATTTCTTTAAACATGGCCTCGGCCTGTTTAAACTGCTGGTTAAAATATAAGCTTACCCCTCTAGAGTATAAAGCGTCTATTTTTTTCTTCGTCAAATCTTCTTTGGCTTGGGTCTGGGCAGCTTCCACTGCTTCTTTTTCTGCTAAAGCCTTTTCTTCTTCGGTAGCTTTCAGAGTGGCCTCTTTTAGGGGAACCTTATATAACTTTGACTCATTACCCTCTATATCTTTTCTAACTTTTTTCTCTAATTCAGCGCTGTAGGCCATCTGTGGAGCCTCGATAACAGTCGGGGAAACAAAAATTAGCAGTTCTCTTTTATCCATAGTAGTCTTCTTGGTCTTGAAAAGATACCCTAAATAAGGGATATCGCCCAAGAGAGGTATTTTTAACTCTTTCTCTTCGTTTTTATTTTTGATTAGACCGCCGATAATCAAAGTTTCGCCGCTGCCAACCACTACCCTGGTGCGCGCTTGACGAGTTTCAATCACAGGAACAGTATAGGTAACGCTCGTGGTTCCGGAAGTCGTAGTAATACTATAATCGGTGCTTTTTTCGCTAATTTCAGGAGTAAGGTCCATGATGATTTCTCCGTCAGCGTTAATAGTCGGAATAACTGTAAGAATAATCCCTGCCTCTTGAAAGTTAATTGTCCAGCTAACTTGAGGAGTAGTAGTGCCTTCTACCCCGCTGATTTCAGGTTCAGCCCAAGGATAAACATTGGTCATTTTGATAACCGCTTCGTTATTATTGACTGTAGTAATGCTTGGCGCGGAAACAACATCAATATCATATTTGCTGGCTAAGGTGCGCAGTACGAAATCAAGATTATTATGTTTCACCAAAGTAAGCTTAAAGGGGTTAATATTACTAGTGGTTCCATCTATCGCCGGATAGC
>CAZNWL010000100.1:0-4722 GCA_964577045.1 uncultured Planctomycetia bacterium
CTCCGCCGCCAGCCGAAAAAAAATTCCGATAATAAAAAATTTTTTGTTTTGCCAGACTTGTCCTGAGCGGAGTCCTGAGCTTGTCGAAGGACGAACTCGAAGGAAAAAGCCCGACGAAAGCGGGTGCCTGAGGAAGGTGTATCAAAACGCTACGACCGCGGGACAAACGTGGTTCCGCAGGCTTGCCGAGCCCCGGAGCCGCCCTAGTGGCGCAAGGGAGTGCGAGGCAAGACTGCTTGGCACGAGCGAGCGCCAAGCGAGCGAGGCAGTGAGCCAAGCGGCAGCGAAGGCGAACGGCGAAAACGGCACAACCAAGCCCGTCCCAGCGGGCGGTGGCATTAAGATTAAGCCACAGAAAACAAGGAAAAAATTATATCGTAAAACCTTAATGATAGTTCATCCGAAAGTCCGGATAAAGACTCTCGGCGCAGATTTTTCATAAGTCTTTGATTTTTCTGGCATAATGATTTTTGTTCCTTTTCAAAAAAGAAAAAATTAAAGGGGGCGAAAAAAGAAAAAATTTTCTTTTGGGCGATTTTGATGTTTTTAAAAAGCAGGTTCAATATAAGTTTTTTAGTTTCTAAATCCATTATTTTCTTGTTTGGATCATAGCTTTCCAAAAACTCCTCTACCCTGTTCAAATACTCCTTTGACCGCTCCTTCTCAATATCTCTAACCTCTTGTAGGGCAATGAGTTTCTTCAATTCTTCTTCTTCGTTTCTTAGGCCTTCGTTTTTCTGTTTGTACAATTCCTCACTCAGCAAATTTTCCAAATAGGCGTCAGTTAGTTTCGACTGCTTTTTAAGATTACTTTCAAGCCTATTTCTGACCTTTTCAGGGTCAATTTTTGCATTTTCGCCTCGCTCATTGTCATTCCCGCGAAAGCGGGAATCTATATTTGGAGTCACGTTCGTCCATCGGCTCGTTTTTAGCTTATCGTTCTTGAGCAAAGTTTCTAAGATCTCTGCCACTTCTGACTCTATTTCATTAGCCTTGACACTCTTATTCTTACACCTGATAAAGCTCCTATAAGGCCCGGCGCAACGATACCATCGCTTTTTAACACCGGTTCTATGGTTAGAAATAGACGATATGCCTAAATATTTGTGATTACATTTCGCACAATAAAGCAGGCCGGAAAGCGGATAATCGTTTGCTTTCTTTCGTCGTTCAATCCTTCGTGCTTTCAATTTCTCTTGGACTGTTTCAAAATCCTCATCGGGAATTATAGGTTGATGTTTGCCTCGTGAAATGATTATTTTATCCGGTGAATTCTTAATGTAGCGGTAGCCCTTCTTGGTTCTTTGAGTCTTGTCGTAATGATGACTATTCCAAATAAGTTTTCCTATATAAATTCTGTTCTTTAGGATGTCGCCAATCAGCTTTGTGCTAAAGATATTGCCTTTTCTGTTGCGATATCCTTTTTTCGTAAGATATTCAGTAATGGCGAAAATACTTTTATCACAAAGAAACATTGTATAGATGAGCTTTACGACCTTCGATTCTTTCTCATCTATTTCTAACAGCTTCTTCTCTTTGTCGTATCTATAACCATAAGGCGCATACCGAGCGCCCTGCCAATTACCTTGTTGCACTCCTTTAACCATGCCAGGGAAAACTCGTTCTGCTATCCTATTGCGCTCAAATTCAGCAAAACTGCCTAATTGCTGCATCATAAGTTTACCGGCAGAGGTCATTGTATCAAATGGCTCGGTAGCGGATTTAAAACCGATGCCCATATCCTCTAATTCATCTATGAGATTGAGCATATCTTTCAGTCTGCGGCTGAAGCGGTCTAATTTATAAACGAGGACTGAGTCAAATCTTTTTCTCTTTGCGTCAAACAAAAGCTTCTTTAAGGCAGGCCTATCGAGGGTATATCCGGTAATATCATCGGCATAGATTTTACCTTCTTCGGGATAATAAATCTCCCACCCTTGCTTTTTAGCAAAATCCTCCAGATATTCCCTCTGCACCTCAAGGGAATACCCTTCCCTTGCTTGTTCATCGGTACTGACTCTGGTATAAAGGGCGACTTTCATCTTTCTATGAGTCTAATTACGGTTAGACTAATTACGGTCAGAGACACTAATCATATATCTTTAATCCGCCAACTTGCTGCCGATCTCTGGCTATCCACTCTGGCTGCCAATGTAGCATATGGGCCCTTTATGATCCAACAGAGCCCAACGTCTATTTGGCTCATTTATGGCTCATTAAATATACTTTTATTTCGGACATTATTTCGGACATTTTGTGCTTATTTCGGACATTTGTTATTTTGGACATTTTTCGGACATATCTAGACTATTACGGACATCTATCGCAACGACGCTTTAAAGAAAGCCCCTTTTGTTGAACCAACCTTTTCTACATATCCTACGGAAATCATTTTCTTAAAATCTCTTCTCGCCGTTTTTTCAGTTACTTTGAATTTATTACAATAGTTGTCTATTTCAAATTTTTTCTTTTCATTTACCATCAACCGCAATGCCTCAATTTGCCGCTTGTTAAGACCTAGTTTTTTAAGATCAGTTTGCCTGTACTCCGGAATACTGGGAACTAAATCCAGAATTTTATCCCCCGGCCCAAAGAATTTTACCACGAAAACATCGCCTTCTTCTGAGAATTGAGGCTCGGATAAGCCGTGTTCTTTCATGAATCGCTTCATCTTGCCAATACCGGTACCGAATTTCTCCATATCTAAGGTTTCGTGAAAAATCTTACATATTAACCCATTCCTGGTTTGATGATTGCCCTCAAGTTTCTTAATGTTAAGGCCCGGCAATAGTCCTCCCGGATTGCGTACCTCAACTCTGTCATCGAATATCGCGATTATAATGGGCGCGCCACGACGTTTATAATCCCTGTGAGCAATGGCATTTATGATAGCTTCTCGTATAGCCTCATAAGGATATTCGGGGATATCGACTCTTTTAAATTCCACAATTTTGTTAGCCAATCTCGTATTTCTTTTGAAAAATATCTCTACTTCATCCAGTATTTTATAAATAGGCCCGCGTATTTCCTGTGAATCTATAAATTCGCTTCGTGTCGTACCTTTAAACCTGGCAACCCTAATTTCGTGATGCGGAATATATTCATAGGGGTCTTTTCCAAAGAAAAGGATAGCAGCGTTGCTAGGACAAATTTTGCCGTTTTCTTTTTTGATTACTTTTAGTGTCTTAATAAGAAAATCCTTAACGGAGATCTTCGGAATCGATACCTTGAGTTTAACAGCGCGATTTTGGAGATAATCCTTCACCGCTTTTTCGTCTATAGCATTGTAATCGGCCTCTCTGCAAATAGCCTCATCAAAGGGCCCATGGCTTAATTCGCCTTTATCATCAAGAAAGGAAATCAGACTATTTAAAAGTTGTGCTTCTAATTTTTCTATTGTATCAAAACGTTTATAAATAAAAGAGTTTTTGATCTCATTTAAAAAATCGCGGGTATCCTTATCGCGTTTCGCATCTTCTTGCCTTTGGCCCTTCACAAACGCTATGATTTCGCCTTCGGGCTTTCTTTTCAGGAATCGTCTATATTCTCTCTCGGTAGCAGAAAGACCGTCTTCTCCTTTTATCCCATATTCCATACCGATAATACAGATATAAATATCGCTATCATCAACATGCTTTAAGTATGTCTTAACGGGTGATTTACCTTTTGCTGGGAGGTCCTCGAATAAAAATACATCGAAGAAGCCGTGAATCGTTTCGCTATCATTTACTGTACTCTTGATCGCAACACGTTCTGCATGAAGCTCTTTTTGATTTGCGCTTACGAATATTTTATACTTCATCTCATCTAACCTCTTTTGGTTGGTTTGTTGAAAAGCTTGCCTGCCTTTTTGCGTAAATACTTCTCCATGTGATACTGCAGGATTTTATTCGGTGTTGTTTTTCCATTAAACCACCTGCTGACAGTCGAAAAAGCGACACCTAACTCCTTTGCTAAATCTTGCTGAGTTATCCTGTTTTCCAAACGATACAGCTCCAGTTTTTTTATTATGTCCATAGATTATCCCTCCCGTATTTTTTACGATTATACCACTTGCGCATATTCCATCTTATAGCAGAAATATGTTTCCAAGTCAATGGAAATTTGCAAATGAGTAATTACCCAATACCATTTTGCTTTTCTTTGTCAACATCTCTTTTAAAATGACGTTCTTCATTCAGCCTTTTAATAGTCCGCAGGTCGGTTTCGAGGAGAATGTCTAAAAACTCCTTAAGGCGTTCCTGTTCTTCTTCGATTTTGAGTTTATCTTTATTCTCGCTCATCTTCAGTGTTTTCGGATAAATTTGACCGGGATAATTCTGCCTCGGCTTGAGAGAATGAGCTTTGAGCAAGGATTCGCAGAGTCACGGTGCTATGCTGGACCTGAACAGAGATTACTTTTCCATCCACTGGCGAGTAGATTTGAGTTGCCTTGATTTTTTGTTCCAGTCTCTTTACTGAAAGCAGGGCTAAATTTAGCTTTACTTCGGCTTCGTATACCTTAAGTCGGCTGAGTTCGATTGTGGAAGTTAAATCGCGTTGCCTTCCGCAAATCCGGTTTTCTTCTTCTTTAAGCTTTATTTCCTGTTCGGCTTCAATCTTTACCTTATTCAGTTCCTGCTGCGCAATTTTAAGACGCTGCTCAGCCTGCTGTTTTGATAAAACTAAATAATCTCTTTTAGAACTTAGAGATGCGAGCAGATTTCCTTTTTGAATTATCTC
>CAZNWL010000101.1:0-4700 GCA_964577045.1 uncultured Planctomycetia bacterium
GGTTATTTAAAAAGAGGTAAAAGTATGGAGATACAGTGGGACCAGAAGGTAAAAGAACATTTTGACCAGATAATCGTAAACCTTCCGCAGTTTCACCGCAGCATTGCCGAACAGCTAGTCAAAGAAAGCGCTGAAAGCTTGGCCCGGCAAAGAAATTCGCAAATCGTTGAAGAAAGCGACTTGGTAGTGGCTTTTTTTAAAGAAGTTCCGCCGGCTTTCAAGGATATGATGAAGCGGATGTTTAATCAGCAGGGCATTGATTATACTAAGTATATTAAGGAATCCGATAAATTACAATAATAAGGATTCCAGAGATTAAAGAAAGATTACAGCGATTAATCTCCGTAATCTGTATTCAATCTCTGTAATCAATTAATTATGAAAGTAGCTGTTTTAGGTTGCGGAGCTATCGGGGGTTTAATCTTAGGGTATCTTTCCAAAGAGGGCAAGGATATTATCGGCATCGTGCGCGATTATCAAAAAGACCCTCTCTCTAAGGAAGGGTTGAATATCGAGGGCGTACGCGCTAGCCAGAAAATCAAAGTAAAGGTAGACACAAAACTGAAAGAAAAAGTCGATTTAGCAATCCTTGCTGTCAAGACCAATGATTTAGAGGGTATCGTTAGAACTAACCTCGGCTTCTTAAAAGATGCTTTCATCCTTTCTACGCAAAACGGGGTAGAGGCCGATTATTTATTAAGTAAGTTCTTTCCCCGCAAGAAAATAGTCACCGGTATTGTGATGTTCGGGGCGACTTTTTATCCGCCTAATAAAATTGTCCATAATTTTGAAGGCGGTTTTGTTTTAGGCAATATATACGGTGCCCAGGTAGAAAAGCTGGATGAGATTGTTGAGCTGTTATCGGCAGCTTTTAAGGTGGCTGTTTCCGATAAGATTAAAGGCGCAAAATATCTTAAATTGTTTATTAACCTGAATAACTGCATCCCCGCCATATTAGGGGTTTCTATGCAGGAGGCTTTTTCGGATTTAGATTTAGCCAGGCTTGCCATAAACCTTAATAAAGAAGCTTACAAAATTATAACTAAAGCCGCAATCGGCCTAGAAAGCCTTCCGGATTATCCCAAAGAAAGGATAGATAATTTAGTAAATATGCCGAGTGAGCAGGCCGCCGCGGCATTCTCAAAAATAATGGCCGGCTTAAGCAAAGAGCCTTTATACGGTTCGATTTTACAAAGTATAAAATACGGCAGGAAGTCAGAGATAGATTATATTAATGGAGAGATTGTGCATTTAGCCCAAACCCTTAATCTCGATGCGTCTTTAAATAAAAGGATGGTTGAGTTGGTGCATAAAGTAGAAGAAACTAATAAGTTCTTGTCTAAAGAGGAGTTGTTTTCATGAAGAACCGCAAAGAAGATTATTATCAGGCTGATTGCGCTGCTATCAATACTCCTTTTCCCAGGCTGAAACTGACTTGCATTGGCATTTACGGCGAATGCTATCATGGTTATGAAGTAGGTGATGAGTTTATCTTGGGCGATTTTACTCATCCACCCAAGCATTTTTGCTTAGGCCTGGCGCATGCGCTTTTCCCGACAGCTTATGCTTTAAGTTTCGGAGCGAAATTTCCCTTTATGGATAACCAGAAATCTTTGAAAGTAACCTGTCCCGACGGCGGAAAAGCCGAATTTTTAGTGGAGTTGCTAGATAAAGAAGGCAGAGTCAAATCTATACCTAAAGACCCGAAGCACAAAGGCCCTAACCCCAGAGAGATGGAAATCGAAGTAGTCAAAGCTAAAGGGAAGTGCGCTTACGGTTATAAGGTTGGCGACAAGTGGCAGGTTAAAGGCTTAAAAACCCTTGATGGTTTTTGCGGAGCTGCCTGGCATACGGCTTTTCCGGCGCTGTTTGCCCTTAACTTCGGAGCCAAATTCTTTTTTATGGATAACCATAATTCCATTGATACCGTGACTTGCCCCGATGGAGGCAACATAGTCTTCAAAGTAACCCGCTTGGAGGATAAAAAATGAAGAGAGTAGTAGTCACTGGCTTAGGGATTATTTGTGCTGCTGGCGAGGAAAAAAATGAATTTTACCGGAATCTTATTAACGGCAAACCTTGCGTAGAGCGGGTGGAAAATTTTGATGTTAGCTTGTTTAATTCGAAAATAGCTTCGCAGGATTTACATTTTGACCCTTTAAAATTCGGGATTAAAGAGCCGGAGCGCATGGACCGCTATGTCCAGTTCAGCATTGCCGCGGCCAAGCAGGCGATTGAAGAGAGCGGCCTGGATAAAAACTCGATTGACCGCTATCGGGCAGGAGTAGTTTTGGCTAATGCTATCTGCGGCACCCGCTGGATGGAGGAAGAGTTTCTTTTGGTGACCGAATGGGGCAAGAAACCCATTGACCCCAAAAAAGTCCGTCCTTATCTTTATGACGCGTCTATGTTTAACACTCCTTCGGCAGAAATTGCGGCGATTTGGAACCTGAAAGGCATTAACTGCACTATTTCTACCGGCTGCACTGCTGGCACTGATTCAGTCGGCTTTGCTTACGAGCTGATTCGCGAGGGAAAACAGGATTTAGTTGTTGCCGGCGCCGGCGAAGCGCCGATTACTCCGATTACTTTCGGGGCTTTCGACGTCATCAATGCCATTTCTAAAAGAAACGACGAACCGCATAAGGCTTCGCGCCCCTTTGATAATAAAAGAGACGGCTTTGTTTTATCAGAAGCGGCGGGAGTTTTAATGTTAGAAGAGCTGGAGCACGCCTTAAAGCGCAGAGCAAAAATTTACTGTGAAATAATCGGCTACGGCACATCCTGTAATGCTTATCATATGACGGATTTGCCCGAAGACGGGATAGCTATGGTTCAGTGCATAGAGGAGACTTTTAAAGATGCCGGCATAGAAAAAGAAAAAATAGACTATATCAACACCCATGGCTCATCGACTCGTCAGAACGATGTATTTGAGACCAATGCTTATAAAAAAGTATTCGGCGAAAAGGCTTATCAGCTGCCTATAAGTTCGATTAAATCAATGACCGGCCATCCTCTGGCTGCGGCTAATGCCACCGAAGCAGTTCTTTGTTCAATGATTTTTAAGAATAATATTTTACCGCCGACCATAAATCAGGAAGAGCCGGACCCCAAGTGTGATTTGGATTATATCCCAAACAAAGCCAGAGAAAAGAAAGTAGATTACATTCTAAAAACCAGCAGCGGATTTTCCGGTATCCATTCAGCAATGATTTTTAAACGTTGGGAGGATAAATGAAAGAAAGAATTGCTATCACAGGAATAGGCGTAGTTTCGCCGGCAGGATTGAAAAAAGAAACCTTCTGGGCTAATTTGAAAGCCGGGCGTTCGTTTGTGGATGAGATAACGCGTTTTGACGCAAAGCGTTATCCTTCAAGAATCGCCGGCCAGGTCCATGAACTGGACCATTACACCCATGTTTCCGGAAGGTTGATAAAAAAAATAGATGTTTTTTCGCATATGGCCCTAGTAGCCAGCGACCAGGCTTTAAGCGATGCTAAAATAAATCTGGATAATACCGACAAAAACAGAGTGGGCGTATTTATGGGCAATGCTTTAGGCGGATGGCTTTTTGCCGAAACCGAGTTGAGAGACCTTTATATGGAAGGAAGAGAAGGAATTTCCCCTTATATGGCCAGCGCCTGGTTTCCGGCAGCTCCCCAGGGACAAGTCACCATTTACTACGGGCTCAAAGGTTATAGTAAAACTGTCGTCGCCGATAAAGCTTCCAGTTCTCTGGCTATCTGGTATGGGGCAAAGGTTTTAATCGATAAGAAAAATGATTTTGTTTTAGCCGGAGGGATGGAGGCGCCGGTTACGCCTTACGCGCTTTTGTGCGCTAACACTTGCGGCAGCCTTTCCAAAAATAACGCTCATCCCCAGACCGCTTACCGGCCTTTTGACGCTGGCCGTGACGGATTTGTGATTGGCGAAGGTTCAGGGATTGTGATGCTGGAAAGAGAAGCCCAAGCCCGCCAGAGAGGCGTGGATATATACGGATTTATCAAAGGCATAGGCTTTAGTTCGGATGGCATTGACCGTAAAGACTATGCCAAAGATACTAAAAGCTTAGAATATGCCATCAACCAATGTTTGAGCGATTGTCAATGGTCAAAAAGCGAAATCGACTATGTCTGCCTTGACGGCGAAGCGACCAGAGCCGGAGATATCTTGGAAGCAAAAGCCTTAAACAATGTTTTTAACTCCCGATTAAGCGGTATTGCTTTAAGCGCGCCTAAAAGCATGTTCGGAAACCTGCTTGGCGCCCAGACTTCTTTGGACTTGATTTCTACGCTTCTTTCAATGAAGCACAGTTTGGTTCTACCAACTATTAACTATCAGAAAAAAGATTCCCAATGTGCTATAGATTGCACGCCTAACCAGGCAGTTTCCAAAGAGATGCGCAAAGCTTTAATTATTGCCCGCGGCCGCGGAGGGATAAACGTAGTTTTAGGAGTAGAGAGAGAGTAGAAAGGAGGATTCTATGGGTTTGAAGGAAGAAATCCTTGATTTAATTTCGCAGACCTTGGATGTAGATAAGGATGAGCTGAAAGAGGACAAAAGTTTATATGACTCCATCGGCGTTGATTCTACCGAGATGGTAGAGTTAAGAGTAGTCATCAAAAAGAAACTGGGAGTGGAGTTAGAGCAGGGCGAGGTTACCAATAAGCACACCCCCAATCAGATAGTTGAAATCG
>CAZNWL010000102.1:0-4635 GCA_964577045.1 uncultured Planctomycetia bacterium
GCCATATACGAGTATCTAAAAAAGAAGGGATGCCAGTGGAAAGGCCAATGGCTGGTTGTTGCAGGAACGCCGGTGGATTTCATCCCGGTGGACGCCTTGGAAAAAGAAGCGGTGGAGAACGCGCAAGTGACGGGATTCGATGAAATCCGGACAAAGGTGATTACTCCCGAATATCTTGTCGTGCTACTATTAAAAACGGGACGGGATAAAGATGTTAGAAAAATAGAGATGCTGCTTGAGCAGGCCAAGATAGATAGAAAACGGCTGGACGTAATTTTGGCGCGATACGGCTTGACTGAAAAGTTTACTAAATTTATGGAGAAACACGATGGAGGACGGTAAAAAAATTATTATCGGCAATAAAGTGATGACCCGCGAAGAGTTGTTCGCAGAGAAGGAAAAATCTCGCAAACGCATGGCCCGGATGTCATTTGAAGAGAAAATAAAGGCGCTGGTGGAATTGCAGCAGATTGCTTATGACTGGGGCGGGAAGAAGGATGTGATAATCTGGCCATGAAAAAAGGTGGAGGTGTAGTAAAATTATTTTTTCGTAGGTTTAAGGCGTTTTTCTCCCGGAATAGGTACAAAACCTCTAAAATCTCAAAAAATCCACAAGCTTTGCCCCAACCGACGCGGAAGGTAAAAGACGTTATTGATGACTTTTCTACACCAGAAATAAACCAATGCCCCTACTGCGCCGGCAAGGACATAATAAAACGCGGGAAAAGAAAGAAAAAATTTGAGCTGCGGCAAAGGTATTACTGCAACTCCTGCCAGCGCTCATTCGTGCCGCAGACAGTTAAAGGAAAGCAGTATCCGTTGAAGATGATATTGGACGGGCTGTGTTGTTACAATACAGGATACCCCCTTGAGGAGACCTCCAGATTGCTAAAGGAGGAGTACGGAGTCAAGATTGATGACTCGACATTGTCGGACTGGGTAAGGGAGTTCGCGCCCTTGTGCAGGTATGAGCGGCTCCGGCCTTTCGCGCTGAAATTATTTAGCCCTAATCAGATGATTCAGACGGTTCACCTTTATCACCGCCAGGTCTATGACTTTTCTGTCCATCGAGGAAAATTGGCGCTGACTCTTCAGGAGCATAAACATTCGAAATTTGAAAACTTAAGGGAATTTTTGGAAGCCATACAGTCCGAATGCCCGCACCAATTTTTCAAAGACGGCTCGAGGATGTCCGAACAAAAGGTGGATTTCAGCATGGAGAAGGTAATCTTAAGAAATAAGAATAATTTCGCAAACCGCATAGCCGGCCTTGCCCTGCAGGCGGTTTCGGACAATAAATTGAGGCATAAGGTAATTCAGAAATTTATGCTCTGTAACGATTCTGTAACTGTGGCGGTCGAGGTGCCAGTGTATATGGATGATATGGATCTTACGCATATGCAGGAAGAATTGGATTTTAAAATTCCTCTGAAAATAGAAAAGGTTTTGACCGGGCATATAGATATTTTACAAGTAAGAAACGGGGCGATACATATATTGGATTACAAGCCCAACGCGGCCAAAGGAAAAGAGGCCGATACTGTAAACCAGCTCACCCTTTACGCACTCGCCCTATCACGGCTGACCGGCCTGCGGGTCTATGATTTTAAATGCGCGTGGTTTGATGAGAATGACTATTTTGAATTTTTCCCTCTGCATATCGTGTATAAATTAAGGGACAGAGCTAAAAAGGACGACCCTACGCAGTTAAAGATGTTTGAAGGGATAAGATAAAGATGTCAATATTTCGAGAGGCACCATACAGTAAATCATGCTTTCGGGTGAAAAAGCCCATCCGCAGTTTCCGGGATTTGGAGGTTTACCAGCGCGCATCAGCTTGCGCCACTGAAGTTCTGACTAAGGTTATTCCAATGCTGGAAGAGAAAAATTCGCCGCTGCGGGATAAAATGGTAGAAACTGTGCTTTGTCTTCCCGAGGCCATTGCCGAGGCGCATTCACAGAGGTTTGAGCAAGGCGATGAAAATAAGTTTATGGAGCATGCTTTAAAGGAGTGTAATAAGGCCGTAGTTTATTTGGAGCAGGCCAGAGATATATACCTGCGCAATAGCGAAGGCACCGCGCTCTGTGAAGACTTAATCAAGCGCTATATTTTACTGCGGCGTAAAACCTTCAATCTTTCAAAGGCGTGGAGGCAGTTTAAGGGTTACGCGGAACATTGATGGCGGGGTATGTCGGAGGAGTAAGCAGTACGTTCGGTTATGGAGTAATTTTGGCCAGTTTTATTTCCTTGGTTTTATTATCAAAAAGGATGTTGAAGTGTGTGAATATATCGGCTCTTCCGAGGATATACGGGCAGGCCGGGTTTTCGGAGAAGAGGCAACGGATGTCTAATTCGTGCCGGCATATCTTGACCCGGATTTTGCCCAGCCAGACAGCTACTCCTTTACCGCCTTCTATGCCATACGAATGTTCCTGTGAGCAAGAAGTTAAGTCAATATCCAATAATTCAGCCCAATTGACCGGCAGCATTGTAAAATCAGCGCCGGTATCAAGTAAAAAAGAGATAGGCTGGTACCCATATTTGGTCAGGATGTATATCGGTATCTTTACATCAGGCAGGGCACCCAGATTAGTTTTTTTCTCAAGAAGCGGGAATTCCATAGATATAGATGCAGATAGCTCCTTTGGGTTCAATGTATTCAATCATCATCTTGGGGTTTCTGCCAATCTGGTTTCTCACTTTATCGCAGAGCGCCTTAGAGGTTTTCGCAGAAGCGATAACATGGCTATTGATTCTGGCAATAAATTTTCCGCCGAATTTTTCCTGAAGCTGAATATAGGATTTAGGGTTCATAATTTTTCACCTCTAGTGAAACTATATCATAAGATAGGGTGGAAGTCAAGGCTATGTTAGGAGGTAATCGTCAAGAATTGTTTTTAGGCTCCTGGCAGCCATATTTCTGGATTGTTCTAGCCGGTTTTTTACTTTATTTTCAGGTTTTGTTTTTCGGCCTCACCTATTTAGACGACCAGAAGGCGGTTTTAGGCAATCCGTTTATAGGCAGGGGCGAAAAATTTTTCGCCCCTACAGATATTTGGGCGCTATTCAAAGGCAGGGATTTGGTGACTACTGGCGAGAAACAGCTTTACTATCGGCCGCTGGGCGGCCTTTTTTTTATGCTCAATGCCCGGCTTGGCGGCCAAAACCCCTTTTTTTATCACTTGACTAATCTCTTGCTGCATCTTTTAGCTTCTGGTTTGGTCTTTAGCCTTTTAGTTAATTTAGGCTATTCCCGGCCGGTTTCTTTCACCAGCAGCCTTATCTTTGCGGTGCATCCGGTATTGACTAACTCTGTATCCTGGATTATTGGCCAGGTGGATTTGCTGGTTGCGGTTTTTTCTTTAGCCGCGTTTATTTGTTTTTTACGTTTTTTAAACCAGGGCGGGTTTAGAACCCGCCCCTACATTTTACATCTTTTCTTTTTCGGCTTGGCTGTGCTTTCTAAAGAAAACGCTTTTGCTTTACCCCTGGTCTGTATTCTTTACTTTTCGCTTTTCCAGACCCGGGGTCTGAAAAATTTATTAGTCTTGATTTTAGGTTGGTCATTAATCGGATTAGGTTGGCTGCTTTTAAGGCAATCAGCGATGACCAATCCTATGGCGTTAGATTTTAACAACGTCCTAAAATCATTGGGCACTAGCCTGCCGGCGCTTATATTATATTTTGGTAAGACAGTATTGCCTTTCAATCTTTCAGTGCTCCCCGTTCTTAAAGACTCAAGCTTTGTCTTTGGAATAGCAGCGGTAATTTTAGCTCTTACTGCGTTATGGCTTTCTAAAAATAAAAATATGCGCTTGGTTATTTTCGGTTTATGCTGGTTCTTGCTTTTTCTTCTGCCTTGTTTTATCCGGCCGGATGCTCAATTTGCCTTTTTCCTGGAAAGCCGGATTTATCCGGCTTTATTCGGCATTTTTTTAATTTTTTTATCCCTTTTTCCAGACCCCGGCTCTGGAAAATTTTTGATTTTAGTGCCGGTTTTTTTACTCTTTTGCTTTATCAGCTTTACTTACAGCCGTAATTTCAAAGACCGCATGACTTTTTGGCAGAGCGCGGTTAAAAGTTCGCCGCATTCGCCCCTGGCCCAGCGCAATCTGGGAGCAATGTATTACCTAGATGGTTTGTATGATCAGGCAGAGAAGCGCTTCAAAGAAGCTTTAGCCATTAATCCTTATGAGCCTATGGCTTACAATAATTTGGGCCTGATTTATATGCGCAAAGGCTTAGATGCGCAAGCCGAGGCAGCATTTAAAAAGGAGCTTTCTTTTAACCCCGATTACGACGATGCGAATTTTAATTTAGGGTTATTGTATTACAGAGAAGGCAAGATTAAAGAGGCAATAGGGTTATGGAAGAAAACACTTGAGATTAACCCGAATCACACCGGAGCTAACGAATGTATTCGAAAAATGGAGAAGGGATGAAAAAGGAATGGTGGTTTGCGGGTGCGCGAGTGTGCGGGTTTTTGGGTTTTTGTTTTTTAGTTTTTTTAAACCCGCTAACCCGCAAACCGGCTAACGGGCTAACCAGCACAGCAGAGGCTGCTATCATTGACACTTACGAGGAGACCTTTGACAGCCGCGAGAATGACGCCACTATTGACGGGGTAGATTCCT
>CAZNWL010000103.1:0-4583 GCA_964577045.1 uncultured Planctomycetia bacterium
GGGGAAGAAATGCCAGCTGGCGCGGTTTGACAATATAGTATTTATCGTCAATGACGACCCGGATTTAGCCGTCGCAGTGAAAGCTGACGGAGTTCATCTCGGCCAGGAAGACATAAAAAAATATCCGCTAAAAAAACTAAGAACGATTGTCGGTAAAGACCGGCTAATTGGCCTATCGACCCATTCTTTAAAAGAAGTCGAAGCAGCTAATAGCCTAGACATAAACTATATTGCTTTTGGCCCGTTGTTTGAAACTAAAACCAAAGATTATTTTCTGGGGACAGGCGACCTTAAAGAAGCGCTTTGCCGCTCAAACTTTCCCCTCTTTTGTATCGGCGGCGTCAACTCGCAAAATATTGAGGAGTTATTAAAAATCGGCGCAACCAATATCGCAGTAATCCGGGAAATTACCGCAAGCCGAGATATAACCGAGAAGACAAAACAATTAAAAAATAAAATATTGCAATATAAAAATGAAAGTAACCATTAACGGTAAATCTGAAGCTCTTAGCCAGAAACTCTCTTTGCTCCAACTTTTAGAAGAAAAAGGCTTGGATAAAAAAAGAGTAGTGGTTGAGTTAAACCTGAAAATTATTCCGCAGGAAGATTTGCAAAAAACTTTGCTGCAAGAAGGCGACTCCCTGGAAATCGTAAGCTTTGTCACCGGAGGTTAAATGCTTGAACCTTTAATTATCGCAGGTAAAAAAATTACCAACCGGCTTTTTATCGGAACGGGAAAGTTTCCTAACCAGCCGATTATAAAAGAGGTCTTGGAAAGCACGCGGGCCGAAGTAGTCACTGTGGCTCTGCGCCGCGTGGATATTGAGTCAAAAACCGACAATGTCCTCAACTATATCCCCAAAAGTTGCACGCTGATGATTAACACCTCGGGAGCCAGAAACGCGAACGAGGCAGTGCGGATTGCGCATTTGGCCAAAGCCTCTGGCTGCGGCAACTGAATAAAATTGGAAGTAATCGCCGATAACAAATACCTGCTTCCTGATAATTTAGAAACTCTTAAAGCCGCGGAAAAATTAGTCGAGGAAGGTTTTACGGTTTTTCCTTATATCAGCCCTGACCTCTCTATCGCTAAACGCCTAGCCCAAGCCGGCGTAGCCGCGGTCATGCCTCTGGGCTCGCCGATTGGCTCAAAGCGCGGGGTAAAGACCGCGGAATTAGTTAAAATCCTGATCAAAGAAATACCCAGCCCGATTATTGTTGACGCGGGAATTGGTTATCCTTCGGATGCTGCCTATTGCATGGAGCTAGGCTGTGCCGCAGTTTTAGTTAACACTGCCATTGCTACAGCCAAGGACCCCGTGCAGATGGCGGAAAGTTTTAACTTAGCCGTCAAAGCCGGCCGGCTCGCTTATTTCAACGCCACCTCTGGTTCAGAAGAAGCTAGCCCTTCTTCTCCGCTTACTGGTTTTCTCTACACTAACCAATAATTATGAGTTTCTATTACTGTCTTAAAAATCCACCTGCTGAAAACCTGCTGGAACTGCTCGCTCCTAAAACTGATAGCCAGTTAGAAGCCATGGCCCAAAAAGCTCAAAAGCTAACCTTACAGAACTTCGGAAGAACAATTACTCTTTATACGCCGCTTTATCTCTCTAACTTCTGCGAAAACGAATGCCTTTACTGCGGATTCAATGCTAAAAACGAAATCCCCAGAAAAAAACTGGAGCCTGAAGAATTAAAAAAAGAGGCTCTCTTTATCGCTAAAAGCGGCCTGCAGCACATTTTAATCCTTACCGGCGAATCCAGGGAATTATCCCCGCTTTCCTATATAAAAGACTGCCTGAAAATTTTAAAACCCTTGTTTAGCTCGATTTCGATTGAAATCTACCCTTTAAACGAATGCGAATACAGAGAAGTTATCGCTGAAGGCGTTGACGGCTTAACCATTTATCAAGAAGTCTATGATGAAGATATCTACCAAAAACTACACCCCAAAGGGCCCAAACGAGACTACCGATTTAGATTGGATGCGCCAGAAAGAGCAGCCCAAGCCAAAATGCGGACGATTAACATCGGCGCTCTGCTGGGGTTGGGCCCTTGGCAGAAAGAAGCTCTGTTGTTATTATCACATGCCCGGTATTTACAGGATAAATACCCGGAAGCGGAAATGAGCATCTCTCTGCCGAGATTACAGCCGCAGTTTAATAACTTTCCTGCTCCTTATGAAGTTACTGACAGAAATATCGTCCAACTAATTGCTGCGGCAAGAATTTTCATGCCGCGCTTAGGCATTACCTTATCCACCAGAGAAAGACCGGCTTTGCGCGACAACCTTATTGCTCTAGGCATAACTAAAATGAGCGCCGGTTCAACCACAGCAGTGGGCGGCCGCACGCAAACCGACCCCTTTATCAAAAATTCGGTCCAATTTGAGATATCCGATAAGCGCAGCATCGCGGAAATTAAAAAAACTATCCTGGAAAAAGGTTATGAGCCGGTGTTAAAAGATTGGGTGGGCGCGCTATGAATGAGTTTGAAAAATCGCTTTTAAAATATTTTAGCCAAGAGGATTTAAAAAAAATCCAGTCCGCCAAAGTGGGCATTGCCGGATTAGGGGGCTTGGGTTCAAACTGCGCGCATATTTTGGTGCGCTGTGGAGTAAAAAATTTAACCCTGGTGGATTTTGACCGGGTCGAACCTGCTAATTTGAACCGCCAATTTTATTTTCTGGAACAAGTCAACCAGCCTAAAACCGAAGCTTTAAAAGCAAACCTTTTAAAAATCAATCCCGGCCTCAAGATAACCGCTTATAGCCAAAGGCTAGAAAAAAATAATATTTTGGCTATTTTCAAAGACTGTTTGATTGTGGTCGAAGCCCTTGACCAAGCCGAATATAAGAAAATACTTGTGGAAGTTTTGCTCAACAGCCCTAAATTCATCGTTTCCGCCACAGGATTAGCCGGTTACGGAAAAAGCGACGAGATAAAAATTCATCGCCTGAAAAAAAACTTTTTTCTGGTCGGCGATTTAAAATCCGAAGCCAGTCCCAACCTTCCGCCGTTGGCGCCGCGGGTAAACATCGCAGCTGCCAAACAAGCAGACCTGGTATTAGAATATATTATTAAATATTCTGAAAAGTCTTAAAACTTTCTTTGGGCAGGTTAAAGTAGCCGAATTTAAGTTTAGAAAATTCTTTTTTTATCGTGGCTAAAAGATTTAACACTCCTTGGGCTTTTAGATTCTTATCTGGAATTAGTTGCCGGCAACTTTCCGGGTCTATGTTTAAATTGCGCCACTGAATCATATCAATTCCCGTATCCCGGATAAATCTAATCAGCTGCTTGATTTCGCCTTTGGAATCAGAGAAGCCGGGAAAAATAAATAAGTTCACCGAAACAAACTTTTTATATTTTTTAGCTGTAGCGATGGATTTTAAAACATCCTTGAATCTATAACCTCTGGGTTTAAAATATAAGTTGTAGAATTTTTCGCTGGGTGAGTTTAAACTTACCCGGAAAGAATCAATACCTGTTTGGCATAAAATCTTAATTTCTTTAGGCAGGCTGGCATTAGTATTCATATTAATCGTGCCCCGGCTAATCCTCTCTCTTACCTTATATATACTCTTAGCAATTAAATCCGCTTCGAGCAAAGGCTCGCCTTCGCAGCCTTGGCCAAAGCTCGTTATCGCTTCCGGGGCTGTTTTTAGATGGTTAAACATTACTTGGAATATCTCATCAGGCGTAGGGCTAAAATTAATCCGGTTATGCGAAGCACAAGGCCCTTTATCCTGAAAACTCAAACAACCCAGGCAGCGGGCATTACAGGTTCTGGCAGTAGGCAAAGGCGCTTCCCAGCGCTGTAAAAAAAGATTTTTCGCCGTCAAGCAATTATAGTTAAGCGCGCAATGCGCGAGGTGCCGGTAAAGGCGGTTTTTCGGATAGTGTTTAAGAAAAAACTTAACTCCTTTTTTCACCAGTTGATTATCATAAAAGCGCGGGCTCTGGCGGATTCTTCTATCCACTTTGACTGCGGTGATATAGAAAGAACCGCGGCTGAACCCGCAAGCAGTATAAGCCCACAGTGACAAAACTTTATTTTCTAAAACTTTGGCTGACGGCGTGTATAGCCTTAAATAACCCGGGATAGGAAACGCTGCTAAGGCAAAAACTTTTCTGCCTTTAAACTCTTCTAAAGTTTCAATTTTTTTGGTCTTGAGATTAAAGCCTATGGGCAGGCGGGCAGGAAGGTAGAAAAAACTCGAGCCTTTAGGTATCCGGATTAACTCTTCTGGTTTGGGTAGGACATCTTTATCCAAACTCCTTCCGAGCATGCGCAAAAACGGATGATGATAAATTTTCCCCTTTGAATCAACAAATACTAAATAAGGTAAGTTCATTGAAAGACCAGGATAAACACGCCGAGGGAGAAGAAGACTAAGGCTAAAAGAAGTTTGATTAAGCCGACGTTTTTCTTTAAGAAGTGGTTAAACTTTTCTGAACCTACGCCGGCCAAAGAAAGCATAAATACGGCCACTAAAGGCAGGATGAACATCAAATTATAAAGCAAAAGATACCCCCAGGCTTTGAGATGGTGCTGGCCGCTTTTTAAAACAAAAACAA
>CAZNWL010000104.1:0-4581 GCA_964577045.1 uncultured Planctomycetia bacterium
ATAATTTAGATTTGATACTTACTTCTCCTAGTGTGCGTTACCGGGTAAGGTTAAGAGGCAGCCAAGATTTTCAGGATGTGGATATTCCTCACCAGTTGCCTGACCCGGGAGTTATTGAAGAAGTGCAAGAACCTTTTGTCCGCGCCACCATAGTTTCCCCTCCGGAAAATATGGATGCTTTATGCGAATTAGCCAAAGGGCGGCGCGGTATCTTTATTAAGATGGATTATCTTGGCCGTGATAGAATAAGTATTATTTTTGATTTGCCGTTGGCAGAAATCGTAGTCGATTTTTATGATAACATAAAGTCTTTGACCAAAGGTTATGCTTCGCTCGATTATGAATTTACCGGTTACCGTAAAACCGAAATCGTTAAGTTGGATATTCTGTTTAATCAGAAAAAAGTAGAGGCCTTTTCCCTTTTAGTGCATAAAGAAAAAGCGGAAAGTAAAGCCCGGATTGTAGCCGACCGTTTAGGGGAGTTGATTCCCCGCCAGATGTATGAGGTGAGAGTTCAGGTGGCCATCGGTTCCAAGATTATAGCTTCCAGCCGCATTTCGGCTTTAAAGAAAAATGTTACTGCCAAATGTTACGGCGGAGACATTACCCGTAAGCGCAAACTTTGGGAGAAGCAGAAGAAGGGCAAGAAAAAAATGAAGCAGTTAGGTAATGTCACTTTTCCTCAAGACGCGTTTCTGGAAGTTTTAAAGATGTAATATGGGTAAAAAAAGCCAGTTACGAGAATGGGTTGAAGCTTTAGTAGTTGCCGGCGCGATAGCAATTTTCGCCAGGACTTTTTTCTTCCAAATCTATAAAATCCCCACTACTTCTATGGTTCCGACCCTAATGCCCGGCGATAAAATTTTCGTAAGTAAATTGAGTTATGGGCCGAAAGTACCGTTTACTAAATTGCGGATAAAAGGATTCGGCAAACCCCAACGGGGAGAAGTCGTAGTTTTTGTGCCTCCGCATGACCGGAAAAAAGCCTATATCAAAAGGCTCATCGGTTTGCCTAAAGACGAGTTCTTGATTAAAGACGGCAATATTTACATAAACGGGCAAATGGTGGTCGATCCGCGCCTAAACCATTATTATTACAATCTAGGTGATTACGCTAAAGCGGGAAAGCCTATAATTATTCCTGAAGGGCAGTATTTTTTTCTCGGCGATAACAGTATTTCTTCTCTGGACAGCCGTTATTGGGGATTTGTAGATGAAAAAGATATAGTCGGAAAGGCTATTTTTATTTGGTGGCCGCTTAAACGGATAGCGATGGTTGAATAAAAAAGGGAGGTGTGTATGGGTAAAAGGTTTTTTGCGGTAATGCTTTTGGCCAGCTTAGTTGTGATTGGCTGCACGACCACCCAGAAGGGCGCAGCTACTGGAGCAGTGGCTGGTGGAGGTTTAGGAGCGATTATTGGCCATCAATCCGGTAAAACTGCTGAAGGCGCAGCTATTGGCGCCGCAGCCGGCGCAATTGGCGGGGCACTTATCGGCGAGCAACTGGATAGTAAGTTTTGCCCGTCCTGTGGACGCAGGTTCACCGGCTCTCAAGCATTCTGCCCTTATGATGGGACAGCCTTAAAAAATATCGATAAATGAGTTTGGCCGATAAGCTCTCAAGCGTCAGGATAGTGCTTATCCCGGTTTTTGTTTCGCTTCTGATTTACTCCCGCTACCACTCTTTTTTGCGATACCTAGCGGTGGGAGTATTTGTCTTGGCGATTTTAAGCGATTTTTTTGACGGTTTAGTGGCCAGGATTAAAAAAGAAAAATCAGAATTAGGTCAGATTATTGACCCATTAGCCGATAAACTTCTTCTTTTATCGGCCTTTGTCAGCCTGTATCTGTTACATTTTAATATTTACCTTTGGCTGGTTCTAGTCGTGGTCAGTCGGGATTTGATTATCCTTTTTGGGGTGGTGATTTTACACCTGCTTAAAATTGAAGTTACGATTACTCCTTCTATTTTCGGCAAGCTCACTACTTTTTTCCAGATGTTTACGATTCTCTGGGTTTTGCTGGGCGCACCACACTATTTTTTTATCTCTCTGGGGGCGGTAGTTTTCACGCTGGTTTCCGGCGTGGATTATTTTTTAAGAGGAGTAAAGGCGGTAAATGCTAAAAATAATTCCTCTGGTAGTTAGTTATCTTTTAGGAAGCATACCTTTTGGGTTTATAGCCGTTTACTTGGTTAAGAAGAAAGATATTCGCAGCCTCGGTTCAGGCAATATCGGCGCTACTAACGTAACCCGGGTTCTAGGAAAAGAATGGGGCAGTTTAGTTTTCGGCCTGGATTTTCTCAAAGGTTTTTTTTCTCCCTTGATTGTGCCGCTTTGGGTAAAAGACCCGCCACTCTACCTTTTTATGCTGGCGGCTATGTTTTCGGTTATCGGCCACAATTGGACTTGTTTTTTAAAGTTTAAAGGCGGCAAAGGAGTCGCCACCAGTATTGGAGCGATTTGCGGCCTAGCGGTAAAATCTCCGGTTTTATTTGTAGTTTTGAGCGGTGCGGTGGTAGTTTGGGTTTTAGTATTTTTTATTTCTAAAATAGTGTCTTTAGCGTCTTTAGTAAGCGCATGTTCTTTTTTAATATTTTCTTTTATCGCTTATTTTACTGCGGGGCTTGATTTAGAGTTTATCGTCTTGTCTCTGTTGTTTTTTACCTTTATCATTTTACGCCATAAAAATAATATAAAGAATATATTAAGCAGGAAAGAGCTTCATTTTTGAATCGGTTTGACACTAAAAATAGAGGAAGGTATAATTTGTTAACCAAGGAGGTATTATGGTTAAGGAAAAAATCGAAACGGTGAATAGACAGAAAGCTTTGGAGTTAGCTCTTTCGCAGATTGAAAAACAGTTTGGCAAAGGCGCGATTATGCGCATGGGCGAAAGTATTCATCTTGACGTGGAAGCTATTCCTACGGGAATAATTTCTCTGGACCGTGCCTTAGGCGTAGGCGGGCTTCCTCGTGGAAGGGTTATTGAGGTGTTTGGCCCGGAATCTTCGGGAAAAACTACTTTGACTCTAAGCATTATCGCTCAAGGCCAGGGCAGTGGCGGCGTAGCTGCCTTTATTGACGCGGAACATGCTTTTGACCCGAGTTATGCGCGCCTCATCGGAGTAAAGCTGGAGGAACTTTTGATTTCCCAGCCGGATACCGGAGAGCAGGCTTTGGAAATAGTAGAAGCCTTAGTGCGGTCAAACGCCGTAGATTTGATTGTTATCGATTCGGTAGCCGCTTTAGTCCCCAAGGCAGAAATCGAAGGTGAAATGGGCCAGTCTCAAGTTGCCCTGCAGGCCCGCCTGATGAGCCAGGCTTTACGCAAGCTCACCGCAGCCATCAGTAAATCCAAGTGTTGTGTTGTTTTTATCAACCAGCTGCGCGAGAAAATCGGAGTGATGTTCGGCTCCCCGGAAACTACTCCCGGAGGAAGGGCTTTGAAATTTTATGCTTCGATGCGCATAGATTTGCGCAGGATTGCCACTATCACTTCGGAAGCCGGCTCCATAGGCATAAGAGTCAGAGCCAAAGTGGTCAAAAATAAAGTTGCCCCGCCGTTTAAGGAAGCAATTTTTGAGATTATGTACAACGAAGGGGTTTCCAAAATCGGAGCTTTAATCGATGTAGCTATTGACAGCGGGTTGATTAAGAAATCCGGCAGCTGGCTTTCCTACAAGGATAAAAATTTAGCCCAGGGTAAAGAACAGCTGAAGTCCATTTTGAAAGAGGACGAGGCTTTACGTAAAGAGCTTGAGGTAGCTTTGGGGAATAGCTAGGGAGGAAACCATGAAAAAAATTATATTTTTAATTTTAGTGAGTTTTGTTTTTTCGTTCTGCGCCTTTGGCCAGGATTTGGCGCTTTTAGAGAAAGCAACCATTGACGTAGCCTCAAGCGCCGGAAAATCAGTAGTTTCCATAAGCAGCGAAGTGAAGGAGAAAGTCGGCGGAAGGTTTTACTTCGGTTCGCCTTTCGGCGGATCTGAAGGCGACCCTTTTGGGCGTTTTTTCGAGGACTTCTTCGGCGGAATTCCGGAGAGAGAGTTAAAACGGATCGGTTTAGGCAGCGGCGTAATCATCGACCGAGACGGATACATCCTTACCAACGAACATGTTGTTTCCGGAGCAAGTAAAATAAAAGTCAAGCTTTCCGATGGAAGAGAATTTGACGCTGAAGTTAAAGGCTCGGATGAAAGGAGCGATTTGGCAGTGATAAAGATAAAAGCCAAAGGCCTTCCCGTAGCAAAGTTAGGCAACTCCGATGAACTTAAAATCGGAAGCTGGGTAGTAGCTGTCGGAAATCCTTTTGGGTTTGCTATCGAGAATCCCGAACCCACGGTTACGGTGGGCGTAGTAAGCGCTCTGCACCGTTATTTACCGGCCCTGGGCCAGCGTCAATATAGCTTTGACGATTTAATCCAGACCGACGCCGCGATTAATCCCGGAAATTCAGGCGGGCCCCTGGTGAATTTAAAAGGCGATGTTATCGGGATAAATACGGCAATCATTTCAACTTCCGGAGGTTATCAAGGCTTAGGTTTTGCCATACCCATAAACAAGGCTAAAAATATTTTAG
>CAZNWL010000105.1:0-4540 GCA_964577045.1 uncultured Planctomycetia bacterium
GCAATGTGCGGAATGCTTACCAGCTCATAGCCGCGTTTTAGATTTTCCCGGCGCAAAAAATCTTCAATGATATTTTTAAGCATGGCGCCCCGCGGATGGTAATAGACAAACCCTGCTCCGGCTTCTTCTTGGAGAGAAAAAAGGTCTAGCTCTTTGCCTAATTTGCGGTGGTCGCGTTTTTTAACTTCTTCTAAGTTCTTTAAGTATTCATCCAGCTCTTTTTTAGTGGCAAAAGCTGTGCCATAAATCCGCTGTAAAACCGGATTGCCTTCTTTTCCCCGCCAATAGGCGCCAGCAATGGATAAAAGCTTAAAGGCTTTTATTTCTCCGGTTGAGCCTAAATGCGGGCCGCGGCAGAAATCAATAAACTTTCCGTTTTTATAAAAACTAAACTTTTCGTCAGGAGAGCCCTGAATCAGCTCAACCTTATAGTTCTCTTTTCTCTCCTGCATTAGCTTGACGGCTTCCTTTCTGTTTGCCTCAATCCGTTCAAACCTTTGGTTGGCTTTGATAATCTCCTGCATTTTCGCGGAAATCTTGTCCAAATCTTCCGGCACAAGTTGCATTGGCAGGTCAAAATCATAGTAAAATCCCTGCTCAATGGCTGGGCCAATACCCAGTTTGGCTTCGGGATAAAGCTCCTTTACTGCCTGCGCCAGGACATGTGCACACGAATGCCTAAGTGTTTGTAAATCCATATGTTTAAACGAGCTATCTACTAAATTTTGGTTTCTATTCTGAAATTATTAAAACTTTTGAAACAGCCGTATAAGTTTTTTTGCTAAAACTAAAAACTACTTCGTCCTTAGGGGAAACCATTTCTTTATTAAAAAATTCATCTATTTTTGAAAAAACTAAATCAAAATTTCTTTTTAGTTTCCAACTTACCTCTGGCTTTTTTGTATCTAATAAAACAACAAATAACCTATTATCTGAACCAAATCTTTGAGCACCTTGATTCTCATACATCCATATGGCTAAATCTTTGGGATTATTTATTGCTTTTTTCACATCATACCCGCGAGGAAGATATGTAGTTTTCAAATCAAATGGTTGGCCGTCTACAAAAATATCTATTCCTTTTATATTTTTTAAGGTGGGAATTACTTTAGAATGTTGACTAATATGCTCTTCAATCAAAACTGTAGTCCAATGATTATACCAAGTACAAATTACATAAGAAGTAACATCATCGTGCAGTTTTGCGCGAACATTTTTTATTAAATCATCATAACGAACAATCTTTCTAACATATTCAGCTTGTATTTTTTGATCTAATTGCCCCTGAACCACTCCCCAAGAAAAATCTTTAACCTTATTCAATTCTTTTATCAAATCCTCATCACTTATTAAATCTTTCCTTTCTTTAATGCGTCCGGAATATTGGTGTTTAATAAATTGGTCTATTTTAGGATCTATAGTTGAAACATCTATTAGCCTTTTAATTATATCAGTAGCACTTCCTGCACTATCTTTGCCAATGTCTTCTGCAAATATTCTCAGCTTCTCTAGAGGGATAGAGCATAGTTTAAGATTTCTGACCTCTTTCTCACTGGATAAAGACATCTGACGTTTTCTCCTTTTTAAACAACAAGATATATTCGTGTTTAAATATATAGAACCCACCAACTAACGCTCTGTAACGCCATAGCTCCTTTTGATTTCGTTTGCCTCTTGTTTCTTCAAAATTTTTTACGATTATACTTTTAAGAATAAAATGTCTTTTTAAAACTTCATTCATAATATAAAAACCAAGCGGAATCCAAGTACCTTTATAATATTTATCACCTATCACTATCCCAAGGTATCGTCCCTTTTCTAAATAAGGAATTGTATTATCTAAAACTTCACCGAACATCCTTATGAAAGATTCTGTCGTAGGAGCGTTAGATAAATCACTCCTATTCCTGCTAAATTTAATTATATCGTGGTAAGGTGGATGCATAATCAAAAGTTGAACCTGCCTTATATGAAATTTATTAAGTGCCTCTTTTAAGTCTACCTTTCTGCTATCAGCATTAATGACGTCGGTAATAACATTTTGAGGATTATTTTCTTTTCTAACTAAAACTCTTGCTGCTTTGACAACTGCTGGATTCAATTCAATACCAATACCATTTCTGCCTAACTGACGGCACTCAATTAAGGTTGTACCACTACCAACAAACGGATCAACAACCCAATCCCCCTTTTTTGTATAACGTAACATCAATTGATGAGGTATCTGTGGGATAAAATTACCCCAATACCAGCCAATATGCGCACCTGTGGTATCTCTTTTATCAAGAACCCATAAACTATCGGTAATAATTTCTTGATATTCCTTCCAGCGATTTAGATTAATATCATTTATTTTGCTTGTTTTTATTTCGCTGATGCCTTTTTTCAACCGTTCAAGGTAATATTTAGCTCTTTCAACAGTATAAGCTTCTTCAATTTGCTCTAATTCTTCAAGCAATGCTCCTTTCTTCAAAACAAGAGTATCACCATTTTGATCGATATTTACCAAACCCGCATGATCACTCTTAGGGCAATTAATTATGGACTTAATACAACATATTTTTTGTTTTAAATTGCTAACGTTAGATATTTTTTCTGTTTCTTCAATTTCTTCTAATAACTTAGATTTATTGATAATAATATCTTCTCTCCAATTATATTGTTTCTTCTCTAAATCAACACTTAGATCTAGAACTTGTCCATTGGTCTTCATAAATCTCTTATTTCACAAATCATAAACTATGGGCGGTGCAGGGCTTGAACCTGCAAGCCCCCTCGGTGTAAACGAGGTGCGCTGCCAATTGCGCCAACCGCCCGATGAAAAAGATAACTATCCAGGGTTATTCATTATTTTTCATCGACACTGAAGCAACCTTGCCGAAGTGCCTTAAAACCTATCCTACGCTAAACGACCCAAGAAAACAATGGTAAAAACCATGACTAAAAGCGCGACGGTTTCGGTCATGCCTAAAACCACCATGTAATTGCCGAAACCTTTTCCGGTCTCACCCATAGCATCGCAAGCCACGGCTGCACATTTTCCCTGCCAGAACGCGGAAAGCCCTATGCCTGCGCCGGATAATAACCCCACACCCCACAAGTACTGGCTGGAAAGCACAAGGGAAAGCATCCGGTTCATCACGATAAATCCGTAAACGGTCTGGGTCAAGGGCGCAGCAGTAAGCGCCACCAAAAGAAAAGAAGCCGGCTTATTCTGGCTGAAATTCTTTTTCCAGGCGCCAATCGCGCTCATTCCCGCTATGCCGGCGCCGGCTCCTGAACCTAAAGCTGCTAATCCCAAAACCATCACTGCTCCTAAATCCTTAAACTGCACCAAAATATTTTGCTCCATATCTTCCCCCTTGCTTATGGGGTCAACTCCCTTTTTACCAAAAAGGGAGTTGACCCCTTTTACTACTTCAATGGTTTATAAGCGGTTCCGCTCCAGGATAAACCCACATGACTGGAAAATTCCAAAACATTAAGCCTGATGCCGTGCACTAAAACCGACAACGGCCCCAGAACTATATTAATAGTGTGCCCGATAAAAACAATCAAGGCTTTGCCTAAAAAAGCATTACTGCCTAAACCTGCAGCTAAACTATTTAAGGTATCGGCAATAGCCACGCCAGCAAGGCCAACGGCAAAAAGGCGGATGTAAGAAACTACATCCGTAAAACTATTCACCAAGCTTAAAGCCAATGTGCCTAAACCTAAACCGATGGTTTTAAAAATATTTTTTTGGGGACGAGAAAAAAATATTACCAGTGCCAAGCCGGCGACAATAAACCATTTGCCGAAAAAGGGAAAAGGGTCGTCCAGAATCAGCGACTTGGCAATAAAAAATGCCGCCCAAAGCAGGCTAACCCACCCTAAATCAGAAAGAGCGCTAACTGACGGCAGCTTACGTATTGCCTGCCAGCCATGCCCTAAACTCAAGTGAAAAGCGCCCAAGAAGAAACAAAAAGCCTGTAAAAATTTAGTGTTATTCAGTACGGGCAACAAGGGATGATGGCCGGCTTTTAAATACCATTCCTGGCCAAAAACTGTTCCGGTCAAAAGCCCCCACATAATAGCACAACTGCTGAAAAGGTAAAAAAGATAAAAAATATGCTGATCTTTGATGCGCGTATTTAATCTGCGCTGGATGAAAAAAGTAAGGAGAAAATATATCGCGCCATAACCCGCATCTCCAATAATCATACCAAAAAAAAGGCTCAAGAAACATAAAAAAAGCGGGCTGATATCCAGTTCGCGGTAACCGGGAATAATCTCAAGCAGCCTGAATACCGGCTTAATCAGCTCTACCCAACGGGGATTGTAGATAAGGGTAGGCACCTCCTCGCCTTCCCGGGGGTCTCTGGCAAAAAAACCCCAAGCCTGGCTTAACGCGGTTTTTTCCATCAGCCGCAGCGCGTAACGCGGTAAATATCCCGAAATATAAGAAATCTCTCCGGCATTGCCCATGCCTTTTAGAGCCTGGTTGAATTCTAACTCTTTCAGCAATGCTTCTTTAATTTTAATTAGGCTCTCTAAATGC
>CAZNWL010000106.1:0-4492 GCA_964577045.1 uncultured Planctomycetia bacterium
TTATGATACTGTTCTGGATGCTTTTGCCCGGGCAGCATTACTATCAGCTTTTTACAGTATTGGCGGTTGACTACATTTATTATCGTTCCGCCGTATTCATAGAATTTATCCACTCCGTAATGATGGGATATTTCAAGGTCAAGCTCGCCGGGAACCGGGACTTTGCTTACTTTTAGAAAGCTTTTAACTTTCTGCACAATATCATAAATCTTTTCTCGGTTGTCAACACGTTCTAAATTGCTTAAAATCACCGGCTGATTTTTTTTAATTTCTTTCTTAGCGCAGTATTCAGTGTATTTGGACATATCATTGGCGGTAATCTGACCTTCTTGGGTCGGGATAGCCAAAAAAGTGTTAGCCAATTCCACCCTTTCTCCTTTAGCGATATCCCTTTTAGCAAAAACCCCTCTTCTTAAAGATTCTAAAGCTTCCAGCTCTTCCTGGCTGAATTTGGCTCTTTTACCTTTGACCCCGCAGATCTCCAAAGCCTCTTGAGCGGCCTCAAGCCACAATTTTACCTGGCTAGGATTAGCGGAATAAGCGTTGGGGAGGCTACCTTTAAATTCAAACCCTACATGTTTTTCAAATAGCGAAGCGCCTTTAGCCACAGCTATTTTTATAGGAATAAGGCTCTCGGGCGGCTCATGAGTAGAATAACCAATAGCTATTTTAGGGTAGCGCTTTTTCAGCAAATCTATCTGATTAAGCTGCGAATTTTTTAAATCAGTGGGATATTGGGCAACGCAATGCATCAAAGCGAATAATTTATTGCGATGGCTGAGGAAACTTACCACTTTATCCAAATCTTCTAAAGAGATACCCGCAGTCGAAACGATAATCGGCTTATCCGTTTTTACCACCCGCTCTAAAAGCGGCCAGTCCGTAATTGAGCAACTGCCGATTTTAATGATATCGAAACCATGCTCCTCTATTAAATCGACGGAAAGTTCGTCAAAAGGCGTGCATATGGAAATAAAACCTAAACTACTGATTTGTTCTTTTAAAGTTTTAAACTCTTCGGGCTTCAATCTGGTTTCGGTGAAGCGCTTAACATATTTAAACTCAAAGCTATTTTTAAAATCCGGGTGAATAAAAGTATCGATATCCCGGTATTGCAATTTAAAGGCAAAATTGAAATTAAAGCCTTTGATTACTTTATGAAATTCTCTGACTATCTCCAAAGCCTGGTTGAGGCTTCCCATATGGTTATTCGCCATCTCGAAAATAAACAGGTTTTGAAATAAGTCTTTTTTTAATTCCATAAAAAATTACCTTTGCTCACCTTTAGAAATCGCCATATTCTCCTCTAGTTCTTTACGGGAAAGAAAAGGATACATATCTTCCAGGGGATGAGACCGAAAACTGCCGTCTTGGGTTTTGTAGGAAACAGTCTTGGGATTTAAACCCTGCTTCGGAGAAACCTTGACTTCGCAGAACACTGCGCCTGGCATTGAAATAACTTTAGCTATTTTACTTTTAAGCTCGCGGTTAGTCAATATTTTCTCATAGCGCAGGCCGTAGCTTAGAGCCACTTTTCTAAAATCCGGGTTACTTACCCCGGAATGCGCGTCAGCGCCTACGTAAAAGCCGTCAAAAAAAGTATCCTGGGTCAGCCGGATGGAAGTATAGCCGGAATTATTAAAGACAAAAATTTTTAAAGGAAGCTTGTGATATTTAACCAGCTGTAGCTCTTGGATATTCATCTGGATTGAACCGTCTCCGGTCACGCAAATAGTCGGCCGGCGCTTATGAGCGAAGCAAGCGCCGATAGCTGCGGGTAAATCCCAGCCCATCGCGCCATAACCATTGTTAGTAAAAACCCTCTGGCCGGCTTTAACCTTAAAGGCCTGATAAAGGCAGAGCGCCGACAAAGCGTTTCCCGAAATAACCACATCCCTGCCTTTTAAGATATCTGAAAGCTTATCGTAAAAGACATAAGTGCTAACGTATTTTTTATCCGCAAAAAAATCTTTGTTTACCGAAGGATAACGTTCTTTCCACTTCCGGCAAGCTTTAAGCCATTTTGGGTCGATGCGGATATCTCTATCTTTAAGCTGGCGGATAAACTCTTTTAGGAAATCTCTGGCATCAGCAGCAATAGACAAATCCGAAGAAATGGTCGGTTTTTTCAACTCCTCTTGGTCAATATCCACGACAATTTTTTTAGCTAAAGGCGCAAAGAATTTATAGCCATAGCCGACAATTTTTATATTCAAGCGTGAACCCAGCGATAAAAAATAATCCGAATTTTGCACGGCAAAATTAGCTCTTCTCTGGCCGATTATTCCCGGCTTTCCTACCAGCAAGGGATGGTCTTCGGGAATTAAATCCATCCCATTAAAAGAAAGCACGACCGGAATCTTAATTTTCTCGAGCAACTCTCTCAATAAATTTTCGGCGCCGGCTAAACGTATGCCATAGCCGCAAAATAAAAGCGGCCTTTGAGATTGTTTTAACAAATTAACGGCTTTTTTTACTTTATTTCTTAAAGTTAAATTACTTAAAACTCCGGGCTTGGGCGGCTTGAACCGGTTGAGGCTTTTTTTATCGATACGGCTCCCTTGCACATCCAAAGGGATATTCAGCCAAACCGGGCCAGGCCGGCCATCAGTCGCTTCATAAAAACAACGTTCTAATTCATAGCGAATCCTTTTAGGGCTAGTTACGGTCACGGCATATTTGGTTACCGGCCTGACTATATCAACGATATTAACTTCCTGCTCGCCAATCTGGCGCAGCTTCTGATAGTCAGCGATAAGCTCTCTTTTGACTTGTCCGGAAACAACTATCATTGGGACGGAATCCATCCAAGCGCTGGCAACTCCGGATATGGCGTTGGTTGAACCGGGCCTTATTACTGCCGATCGATTCTACGAGATGGATAATTCCTCCGCCGGAAACCATGAATATATGCTTAATGCCCCGGCGGGCTAAAAACTCTACCACGTAATCAGAAAGTTTGACCATAAAACAAGTTTAAAATTTACCAGACTTTCCAGGGAGGATTAACAGACTTCCAGAGAGCGTTTAACCGCTCCAATTCCCGGTAAGTATCTACGCTCTGCCAAAATCCTTCATGTATGTAAGCCATTAATTTGCCATCGGAAGCTAACCGCTCCAGCGGCTCTCTTTCCAGATAACAATCATCATCCGGGCTCAAATAATTGAGGACTTCATTTTCAAATACAAAAAAACCGCCATTGATAAAACCTTTTTTAACCTGGGGTTTCTCGTTAAAATCAACCACCTTACTGTCTTGAAGCAATATTTCGCCGAATCGAGAAGAAGGATGTACGCCGGTAACCGTCCCGCTTAAGCCGTGCGAGCGGTGGAAATCAAGCAATTTTTTAATATTAATGTCAGCCACGCCGTCTCCATAAGTCACCATAAAAGGCTCTCCGTCTAAATATTTTTCTATCTTTTTTATCCTGCTTCCGGTCTGGGACTCTTCGCCGGTATCAACCAAAGTAACTTTCCAGCCGTGTTCGCTGTGTTTACTGTGAAAGTCAAAACGGTTGTGTGAACCTAGATGCACAGTAAAATCATTGTTCATTGCCTCGTAATTTAAAAAATATTCCTTAATCAAATTACCCTTATAGCCCAAGCACAGGATAAAATCAGATAATCCGTAGTGAGCGTAAATCTTCATAATATGCCAGAGAATCGGCCGGTCGCCAATCTCGACTAAAGGCTTAGGCTTAAACTCGGTTTCTTCTTTCATCCGGGTGCCCCGGCCACCGCATAAAATTACCACCTTCATGAGTTTCCTCCATTATTTTATAGGGATAATCTATATAAAAGATAGCCCCTTTATTTTAATATTTCTCCCTGAAATATGCAATGTTTTTTAAAAAACCTCCTAAACCGCCCTAAGCCCCAAATTTTCCTTGTGATTTAGGCCCTTTAGCGATAGAATTGTAGTTAAATATGCTCAAAAATAAGGTAATTCTGGTAAATCCGGCTCTGCATTTTCAAAAACCCCTAAGCCATGGAATGTATCCTAATACCGCGGTGATGGTCTTGGCTACCATTCTAAACCAGGCCGGCTTTGAGGTAAAAATCATCGACGGCCGCTACCAAAAAATTGACCAAGCCGTGAATTCCATCCTGGCTGAAGCCGATGAATCGCTCGTCTTTATCGGTTTTTCCATAATGACTGTACAGCTCGCCTGGGCTTATTATGTTTCCCAGGCAATCAAAGCGAAACTGCCCCAAAAAACTATCGTTTGGGGAGGGGTTCACCCTACTCTTTTTCCCGAACAAACCGTAGAAGACCCGGCTGTAGATATAGTGGTAGTTGATGAAGCGGCAAGCACTATCGCAAGCTTAGCGCAAAAGTTATCCCTGAATGAAGACCTCTCTGTCGTCAACGGAATCCTCTACAAAGATAATTCTCGCATAAAACGCACGCTGGCTAACCAGGAAAGAGACAGCTTTCGCAATATTCCCTTCATTGATTTTGAGCTGATTAACCATAAGAGATATTCTCAAA
>CAZNWL010000107.1:0-4453 GCA_964577045.1 uncultured Planctomycetia bacterium
ATATTACATCATCATGAAAATTACGACGGTTCAGGCTATCCTCATGGCCTAGCTGGAAAGTTCATTCCTCAAGGGGCGCGGATTATCGCCGTAGCCGATGTTTTTGATGCTCTGACTACCGGTAGAGATTACAGGCCGGCCCTGTCAATAGAGCAGGCCATAGCTTTGCTTAAGGAAATGAAGGGTAAGCGCCTTGATCCAGAAATGGTCGATATTTTTATCGAGCTAATCAAGAAAGACTATCAAAATCCAGCCAAAAAGCCCCGTATTTAAAGGCCTTTTGAAAAATATTTAAAAAAACTCTTGACAAGTTTGGTGGGTTATTATACACTAAAATACATCTGAATATATCAAACTATATCAAAAACTATCAGAGGGTAGAAAAGCTATATAACCCTATCAAAATAAAAATGACACAAAAGCGTTATTTCACTATTGAAGAGATAGCTAAAGAGTTGGGGATTTCCAAACAAACAGTCATCAGATACGAGTCCAGGGGTATTTTCCCGCAGGCCAAGCGAAATCCCATAAACCGCTGGCGGCAATATACGGTAAACGATGTTAAAAGTTTAAGAAGGATTTTGGAGTTTTCTTAAAAACAGAGGGAAGATGAAAAAAACTAAAATTATTTATTTATTGGTGATTTGGTTGAGTTTGGTTCTGCCGGCTTTTAGCGAGGATAATCCTTTTCTCGACCGCGATACCGAGTTGGTATACGAAGATAAAGACCGGAGGATTATAACATATATGAGTCTTACTGCGGTGTTTTATTCTGGCGATACTTCCCGGGCGGTTATTGACGGCCAGATTGTGAAGAAAGGCGATATCATCAATAACCTGGAAGTGACCGAAATCAAATCGGAAAAAGTTTATTTTAAGGATTATCTGGGTGAGGAATATACCTTAGAAATGTCTAATATTCTATCGGCGATTGAAGAGGAGCAGCAGCAAAAAAAGTCGGCTCTAGCAGGGCCAACAAGATAGAGGTATGAAAAATAAAATTATATTTCTTTTAGTAGTAGGCTTAACTGTTTGTTTCTCTGCGGCTTTAGGCACCGATATCTATTACCGGGGGAAGATTTCTCCTTTCCGCATAATCCAGAAGTCACAATCGGCTTTATATGAGAGTAAATCTTACGAACAGATTATGGAAGAATGGTATCAGGGTTTTTTAGTGCATCGTAAATCAAAATACACCCAGCGTATTAAAGACCTTACTGATTCGGAAGTTGAGGGAAGGATAAGCTATTCTTACTATGGTTTTTCTCTGGGCGATTCCGATTCTTATTGGGTTAAGTCTTATACTATCCGGGGTGTGCCGTTCACTTGGAATTCGCGCAAGAAAAAATGGAAAAACGAAGCTTTACATATCGAAGACAAATATGCTCGCGAACAGATTTCTTATAATTTCCTATATGCTTTAGCCGGCGTTGATTTGGAGGGAATTGATCCGGAGAGTTTTCAATATTTGGGCGAAGAAGAAAAAGACGGCAAAACTTGCTACCTGATTTCTTTCCGTTATCTTCCGGATATGTATAAACGCTGGGGTTTAGTCGGCAAGTTAAGTTCGCTCTTTTGGGTGGAAAAGGAAACTTTTCTGCCGGTGCAAAAGAGGACAGAAGGAAATATCGCCGGCAGCAAATATTTGCTAGTTGTAGCTTATCAAAATTACGGCCAGGATTTCGATTTTGCTTTACCGGTTTATGTAGTCGAAGAATCAGCAAAAGAAAAGAAAGCCCTGGAAGCAAAGGTGCAGACTATAATCGAAGCAGTGGCTAAGCTTAGAGGTTGGCAGGCCGAAGAAATCAAAGATGTAAAAATTGAGTTTGCTAAAAAAGTGCGGATAAAAGATGCGATGCTTGAGGACACTAAGAGCAGGTTCAGCGAGCAGGAAGTGTATTATCAAGGGGAGATGTTGAAGTGGCTTGGCCTTATACCCAAAGATGCGGATTATTACGATATATTTTTTGACAGTTCAGATGCAGCTTTTATCGCCGGATTATATATCCCTAAAATTAAAACCATTTTTGTCAGCGATGATATGGATCCAGCCCAGGCTGAATTAACTCTTTTTCATGAAGCCGTGCATGCTTTTCAGGATAAAAAACTTGGGCTTGAATCTTTGCAAGATAAGTTAAAGGATGATTATAACGCTTACACCGCTTTAATGTCTTTGATTGAGGGTGAAGCGGTTTCTCTCGAACTGGAATATCTTTTGAATAAAAGCGAAGAGAGTTTAAAGGAATGGGAAGATATTGCCCGCCTGATTGATGAAAGAGTGGTTCATGGTTATGCGCGCGATAAAGTATTTTTTAATGTTTATGGTTACGGAGCCATGTTCCTGCAAAATTATTTAAAAAAACATTCCTGGGATTGGTCTCAACTGAATAATATTTATGCGGCGCGCCCCGAAACTATGGAGGAAGTTTTACATCCCGAAGAGTACACCATTAAGTCAGTTACCAAGGGGGTAAATAAAAGTTCCAAACTTACCCCTCCGCCTTTAGAAAGCCACAAAATTTCCGGTTGGAAAGAGGTTTATGCCAGTAAGCTCGGCGAATTCTATATCTTTTCTATGCTAGACGACAAACTGAAAAGAGCAGAGTCGCAGTCCGCTTCATTAGGTTGGAGCAACGACCGGATAGATATTTATGAAGATGGTCAAGGCGGACAATTAATTGTTTTGCAGACCAAATGGGATTCGCCTAAAGACGCCTCGGAATTTTTTGAAAGCTATAAGAAATGGTTGAAAGAAAATAAATTTACGGATAATCCAGAGCAAACCGGCAAAGATATTTTTGCTAACAGCGAAAGTGCGCAGTTAACCGCTTGTTCATTAGGAAATAATTATGTGCTCATCGCCGGGAGCCGGGATTTAAGCCCGGAGATTTTTAAGCCGTTAGCCGAAGGAATATTTTCGCAGGGCTTAAGAGAGCGGATTGAAATAGCGCCTCAAGCAAAGCCCGAGCCTAAAAAATCCAACTGGTTAAAAATTCTGCTGGTTTTAGGTGCATTTGGTTTATTGTCGTTTTTTATTTTTCGGAAAAAATCGATTCCTTTTAATATTCATAAGAAAAAGCCGGTCCGAACCTCTCCTGACAATGGCGAGGCAGCGCCGGAAGAAGAAAAAAAGCGAGGTGGACAATGAAGTTGTTAAAATGTTTAATTCTCGGCTGTTTGGCTTTAACCTTACCGAGTTACCTTTTTGCCCAGTATCCTGTTGAGCCGGCATCTTCGTCTAGTTCGAGCGACTTGGAAAAAAAGATTACCGAGCGGGCCGCCTCAATTGAGATTACCCGCCTTGAGTCTAAGGAGCCGCTTTACTCCATAGAGTTGCGTAACGCCGGTTTAAATGATTTTTTCCGCCTACTGGCGCATGACTATGATATCAATGTTTTAGTTGACGACCGGGTTGACGGATACGTAACCGCAAGTTTTACCAATATTTCTCTGGAGGCAGCTTTGGATAACATTGCCCAGATGCACAGCCTGCTGCTTGAAAAAAACCAGGGCGTGATTACGGTAAAACCCAATCTGATTACCAAGACCATTATTTTTCAGCATGTTAATGCCGAAGCTTTCCTTAATGGTGCAGCAGTAACTTCTTTAGGCTCTCAAGGCACACAAGGCACGACTGGTGCCGCCTCTTCGACTTCAGTAAGTTCAGGAGGCACAACCGGAGGGGTAGCCTCTGTTTATGACCTTTTATCAGATATAGGGAAGATTTTGTTAGGCCAGCAGAGAAATCTAATCATGGTTATTGATTATCCGGAGAATGTAAAGAAAGTCGAAGAATTTGCCCAGGCTGTTGACGGAAGCATGGAGAGGCAGGTCTTTAAACTTAAATATATCAGCTCAAAACAGCTGGCTACGGAATTTGAAAAGGAGAAGAAAAATTGGGAGTTAGAGAGTTCAGGAAGCAGCTCTAGTTCTGGCTCCAGCTCTAGTAGCGAATAAGAGAAATTTTTAAATAAGGAGGGCATAATGTCTAAAATAAGAAAAGTCGTACATCCTTTAAGCCGGGGTTTAATCTGTTTTTTCCTAATTTTATTTTTAACCTTTCCCCCTGGCTATACCCAGACAAGTTCAGGAGGCGGAGAAGCCGGAACTGCCTCAAGGACGGCTTCGAATATGAAGTCCCTGCTTTCTGACCGTGGCCAGGTCCTTTTTGGCGATGAACCAAACTCCATTATGGTTATTGACTATCCGGAAAATATTAAAAAGGTTGAAGAATACCTGGAAATGGTAGATACTGCCCCCCAGCAAGTCCACATTGAAGCCAGAGTGGTAGAAGTGAAGTTTAAAAATGAGACTAGTGTAGGTATAGATTGGACGCTTTTTGCGGACGTCGGAGGTGCTGGAGAATTTGATTTGTATTCAGATTCGTCCACCGGAGGGATTACTACTAAGGATGTAATTGACTATAATGATTTCAGCAAAGTAAGCTATCCGG
>CAZNWL010000108.1:0-4318 GCA_964577045.1 uncultured Planctomycetia bacterium
CTTCAACTTTTCCTCCTTCGTTTCCAAGTTTACTTCCGCCGGCTCCCCCTAAATTTACCTCTGATTTAGCCACGCCGGGTAAAATCAAATAAAAAACGCTTAGGCATAAAAATAGCATTAAGGTTCTCTGGAAAATCTTAGGCTGTGGGTTTTTGGCTTTTAGCTTCATGGTCTTACTTCTCCCAAAAAAATAGGGAGACTCATCCGCCTCCCTTTTTTGCAACCAAATTATTTAAAGCCCCGGGCATTTACATGCCTCCTTCCGTGGCTCTAATAAAAAACTATATTTTAAAGAACTTCCATATTAAATATAGCATAGTGGCTATGAAAAAGTCAAGGCAATTTAGCCTTAAAAATTAAAACGTTTTCACTTGTTTGGGGACAGGTCCCAGTCAAATCACCCCAATAAAATAAAGCGTTATTCACTCACTTTTACGAAAACCAAAAATGAAGAATAAAAGAGGAATAAAAAAACCGGATTTCCCCATGTTTGAGAAATCCGGTTATATTATAAACAAATTATTTTAATTAGCCTTTTCGACTCCCAAAAGCGAAATCAAGGAAATATACTGCGGTGCAGCGCTGTTAGCTGCCTGCGGAGATGTTGCTTTTAAAAGCTCGGGCTGACTAAGATACATCTCCTGCTGCAGAAGCTCGGTCACATCCTGGCTAGAAAGGCTCTTAAGCTCATTCGGGCTAAGCGATAAACGGTAAAGTGAGCCCGTGCCGCCAAAAAACTGGTCTAGAGCGACGTTACCCCGCGGAGCGACTTGCGGGATTTTTAACTGGATAGTCTCTGGGACCGCATAAAGATTAAGCGGCTGGGTTGCTTGTTCTATAGCCTCTAAAGAAGGGGCTTTGCGCATATCAAAAGTTAAGTCCTCCAAGTTCGGATTAATTTTAGCCGCAAATTGAGGATTCACCGTCGATAATTTGTCGAATGCCGGGTTCAAACTGCCTGAAAAAGCCGGATTAAGCGTAGCCATCTTAGAAAATGCGGGTGTAAGATTATCTGAAAAATTCGCATTAAGCGTAGCTAGCCTGGAAAATGCCGGATTAAAAGTATCGGAAAGAGCTGGGCTGAGCATTGCCAGCTTACTAAAAGCCGGGCTTAAAGAAGTAGTAAAATCTGGGTTAAGCGCAGCTAATTTCGTAAAAGCCGGGTTCAAAGAACCCGAAAAAGCCGGGCTTAAAGCTGCTAGGCGCATAAACGAAGGCTTTAAATAAACCGTTGTTTCCAAGCTCAAATTACCTAACTTGGCAAAAGATGGGCTAAGTTCGCCAGCCAATGCCGGGCTGACCGTGGTAAGCTTGGCAAAAGAAGGATTGATTTCGCCGGTCAGTGCCGGGCTGAACTGCCCTAATTTAGCAAAAGCTGGGCTAAGTTCGCCGGCGAGGCTCGCGCTTAAACTGGCGAGTCTGGTAAAAGCCGGGCTGAACTCTCCCTGCATCGCTGGACTTAAAGTAGTCAAACGTTGAAAAGAAGGCTTAAGTTCGCCGCTGATTCCGCTAGTTACGGCGGTCAGCCTTTCTAAACCCGCGCTTACCGAATCACCAAAATTTATATTGCCGGTGGCCAGCCTTTCGAAAGAAGGCTTGAGCGTCACCTTATTCATAGGGTTGTCAATATCGCCGAGCTTATCCATTTCCGGCTTAATTGTCCCCAACTCTTCAAACTTGGGGTTAATGCCACTGTTGTTGAATTTGTCGGGATTGGCCAACTTTTCAAAAGCCGGGCTTAAACCGCCAAAACTATCCAGGCCGTAAAACTGGTCGCGAATCCCGGCCTGGGCAGGGCTAAACAATAAAAATAACAAGCTTAAACTTACTATAATTTTAATCTTCATTTTTTCCTCCCGTGGCTTTATTTGCTTCTTATAAAACTTTGTAGCTAAATATACCATATTTACTTTAGTAAAGTCAACCAATTTTTTACAAAATGCTTTAGAAACTTAAAGCCTTTACAGTAACTCTCCCTCTACGAAGCCAGCCTAGGCCTATTGGACATTAATATACATAACCTACTGCAAACAATAAAGATATAAAATAATTTTTGATAGTTTACTTTATCCCGGTGAATATACCTTGGCGGATAAAGCGGATTAAAATCGGGCCAGCTACGATAATCAGAATAACCGGCAAGATACAGAAAATAAGCGGAACCAGCATCTTTAAAGGTGCTTTCATGGCCTGGCGTTCGCCTCTGCGGTAACGCCGCATCCGGGTATCCTCGGAAAGAATCCGGAAGGTTTCTTCAACCGGAGTACCCATGCGGTCAGCCTGGACCAGAATCCGCACAAAAGAGGTGACGTCGGGAATCTCTACCCTCCGGGCCATATCCCGCAAGGCTTCTACCCGGGGCTTACCCACATTAATCTCTTTAAGTACCAAAGTCAGTTCTTCAATCATGGGGTTAGTGGCTACTTTGTCTACTACCCAGCGCACCGCGGCCATAAAATCAAGCCCGGCGCCCACGCATAAACCTAGAAGGTCAATGGTTTCGGGAAGAATCCGGGAAATAAGAAATTTACGCTTACGTACCCGGGAGTTCAGCATAAAGTCTGGTAAAACCAAGCCAACCAAACCCGCAAACAATAAAATCCAGCCGTTCTTTACGTCAAACAAATACAGAAGCAGTGGAAAAGCAATGGCCAACAGTTCTTTACCGGCCATAAATTCAGCCGGGCTAACCCGCCAGCGGGCCAGGTTCATTTTCCAAAGTAATGATTTTTCCAAGCCAAATAATTTAAGCAGGGCCTTGTTAAAGGGAGCCAGCGGTAGAAGGAAAGGCGAAAAAAAAGAGCCCCGTTTTTCTTTGACGTCTTCGGAGAAAATCGAAACCGTCTCGGGGTCTTTAGGGAATAGTCCGATAAAAATAATGGCAAAGCCTACGATTAAAACCACATAAAGTATAGTCAAAATCATCTGAAACTCCGTTTAAATTTCAACCTTGCCGAAAATAATAATCAAAATAAACCCTAATACCTGTAAGACTGCGGCGATTAAAAGAATGAACCTGCCTACGTCATCCCGCCACATTACTGTAAAATGGTCGGGTTGGATTTTTCTTACGATAAAAAAGAAGGCCGGGCCAAGCAGAGAAATGATTATTGCCTGCAGGCGCGCCTGCAGCGTAAGAGTAGAAACCAAATCCTTTAATTTTAAACGGTCCCTGATGGTATCGATTAAACGGCTGAAAACCTTGGTTAAATCGCCGCCGGTCTCTCTGGCTACGATTATAGCGGAAGAAACTAGGGTCATTTCTTCGGAAGGCATACGGGCATTCAGGCGGAGCAACGCCTCTTCCAGCGTAACGCCTACTTTTACCTCCCGGTTTAACAGGGAAATCTCCTGGGATAAAGGCGGGGTCATTTCTTCGGCTAAAACTTCGAAAGCCTGCACCAGGGTAAGGCCGCCTTTCAGGCAGCTGTTCATAATCATTAGGCCATCAACCAGCTGGTGGACAAAAATGGTGCGGCGGCGGCGGTCTAAAATATTTACCAGCCACACCGGCATAAAAGCGCCGCAAATCGCAAAAAGCAGGGCCATCCACCAGGTCCGGTTAACGAAATAGCCGATAATTCCAAAAATCAGCGGCAGGACGATATAAAGGCGGACGAGCATCTTGCGGCGCAGAAAAATGAACATTTCCTCAAAATGCGAGGCAGTCTGTTCAGCCTTCCTTTGTTGGGCAATATCCCAGCGCTTGAGGAAAAAAGTAACCCCGTAATAAGAAACAATCATCAGGGATACCCCTAACAGAACATAGGGAATTATCAAAGTCATGGCGATATTTTACCATTCAAAACCCCTAAAGTCGAGCGCATATTTTGGGGACAGGTCCCACTTTATAGACCCTTTATTTTCAATAACTTTTTTGGCAAAAATAATTTTTTTGAAAATTATGAAAGAATTTTGCCTTCTCATCCGTCTATATAAGTGGGAGGGTTGGTTAAAAATCCTTTTAACTTATGCCTAGAATCGCTAGAAAAGTATATCCGGGATATCCCCACCATATAGTACAACGGGGAAATAATAAACAATGCGTGTTTAAAGATTATAAAGATAGACGGTTCTATCTCTACCAACTAAAAAAATACAGCTTAGAATGCCATTGCAAAGTACATGCTTATTGTCTAATGCCTAACCACGTTCATCTCTTATTAGTTCCGACCCGGGAAAATGCTTTAGCAAAAATTATGCAAAAACTAAATTTATCATACACTCAACATATAAATCGAAAATATAACCGTTCAGGGAGGCTTTGGGAATCTAGATTCTTCTCAAGCCAAATTGATAAAGAGTCATATTTGTGGTC
>CAZNWL010000109.1:0-1993 GCA_964577045.1 uncultured Planctomycetia bacterium
CCCCCTTAATTGACCGCCACACTAAAAACAGGATTTTTGGCAGATGAAATTAAAATCAAAAGAGTTTATAAAAGGAATCATTAAGGAAAACCCGACTTTTGTTTTAGCCTTGGGGTTATGCCCTACTTTGGCTGTATCGACTACCCTGACTAACGGCATAGGAATGGGCATAGCCGCTACTTTCGTTTTGTTCGGTTCCAACATAATTATTTCGCTGATTAAAAATATCGTGCCGGAAAAAATAAGAATCCCTTGCTATATCGTAGTGATTGCTACTTTCGTTACCATTACCGAATTTATAATGAAGGCTTACAGCCCGGCTTTGAACCGCGCTTTAGGTATTTATGTCCCTTTAATCGTAGTCAACTGTATTGTTTTAGGCCGAGCCGAGGCTTTTGCCTCCAAAGCTTCCACTATGGATTCGATATTAGACGCCTTGGGCATGGGTTTGGGATTTACTCTGGCATTACTCTTGATTTCGGGGATACGCGAAATCCTCGGTTCAGGGACAATTTTCGGCCGCACCTTAGTTAGAGGGTATGAGCCGATGTTTGTTTTGGCTTTGCCTTCGGGTGCGCTTTTGTTAATCGGGCTGCTTATGGGTTTTTTTAATGTTTTAAAGGAGAAAAAGCAGTGAATTTAGCCCAATACATTTCTATCTTCATTTCGGCGGTCTTTATCTATAATGTTATTCTTTCGCGTTTTTTAGGTTTATGCTCTTTTATCGCTATTTCCAAAGAAACTAAACCAGCTTTGGCGATGAGTTTAGCCGTGATGTTCGTGACTACGATGTCTTCGATAATCACTTGGCTCATTTACCGTTTTTTGCTTATCCCTTTTAACCTCGCCTACTTACGCACGATATCTTTTATCTTGGTTATCGCTACTTTTGTGCAGCTGGTAGAAATGATTATCAGAAAAATCAGCCCGCCGCTGTACCGGTTTTTCGGAATATACCTGCCTTTAATAACCGTAAACTGCGCAGTATTGGGCGTGGCCGTGCTTAATAGCGATATGTTTTTTAATAAAGGCAAAGCTGTGGAAGGTAGTTTCTTTTATTCTGTTTTCCAGGGTATTTGCGTGGGTATTGGTTATACCATTGCCATGCTTTTGATGTCCGGGATAAGAGAACGGCTTGACTTTGCCAATGTGCCTAAAAGCGTAAAAGATTTTCCACTTGGCTTTATTATCGCTTCTATTATGAGCTTGAGCTTTTTGGGTTTTAACGGCTTTAAATTTTAATTATGGAAATTATCGTCCCCATATTAGTTTTGGCGGTTTTGGGGTTAATCTTTGGCGCCGGCCTGGCTATCGCATCAAAGGCGTTCGTGGTTAAAACAGACGCGCGCCTGGAAGCAATACATGGTTTATTGCCCGGTTCCAACTGCGGCGCCTGTGGCGGAGCCGGATGCTTTGGTTTCGCGGAAAGTCTATTAAGTGGAAAGTTACCGGTGGACGCATGCCGGGTAAGCACCGAAGAAACTAAAGAAAAAATTGCCGCGCTTTTAGGGGCGAAGTTTGAAAAAAAAGTAAAGAAATGCGCGGTGCTGCATTGTAACGGCGGAGCAAAAAGAGTAAAAGATAGATTTCTATATCAAGGAATAGAAGATTGTATCAGCGCTAATTTAGTTTTAGGAGGACAGAAGGAATGCCGTTGGGGATGCTTAGGCTTTAGCACTTGCGAAAGAGTTTGCCCTTTTGGCGCCATAAAAATGTCAGAAGAAAAGTTGCCGGTAGTGGACAGAAATAAATGCACTGCCTGCGGCAAATGTGTAAAAGCCTGCCCCAAACATCTTTTTACTTTAGTTGCAGTAAATCAAAACATCTATGTTGCTTGCAGCTCCCATGATGCCGGTAAAGAAACTAGGGCAGTATGCCCGGTTGGCTGCATTGCTTGCGGTATATGCACGCGTGTGAAAGATTCGCCTTTTTATTTAAAAGATAACCTGTCTTATCTGGATTATGGAAAAGCTACGCATCAAGAACCTTTGGA
>CAZNWL010000109.1:2093-4301 GCA_964577045.1 uncultured Planctomycetia bacterium
TTCTGGGCATTAAGGTAGTCTTTGTGCGCGTAAAAAATCTGGTGGGCCTTTAAAAAATTTTCTTTGGCTTTTTGGCTTTGGCCTAAAGCATGCCAAGCCCGTCCCAACCCGAAATAACTTTCCGCAGAATCAGCGTTAAGTTTTAAAGCTTCTTGGAAGTATTCCGCTGCTTCATAGTTTTTTCCGGCATTGGCATAGGTTTCGCCCAAACTATAATATACCCTGAAGTTATCGGGAGAAAGCTTCAATGCTTTTTTTAGATAGGCTATAGCTCGGTCATACTGGGAGGAGTCAGGCTTTGACAGGCCTAATTCACTGTGGGCCAAAGCCAGGTTAATGTACATTTCGCTGGATTCAGGGCTTAGCGGAATAGCTTTTTCGTATTCGGCAATGGCCAGTTCATATTGGCCCAAGACCACATAAGTATGGGCTAATCCCAAATGAGCCGGCCCGGAATCAGGGTTAAGGCTCAACGCTTTCTCAAAGTTTTTTACCGCTTCCTGGGAATTACCCATCAAGCGGTAAGTTTCACCTAAAGAAAGGTAAACCGCAAGGTAATCAGGTTTCAAATCTTTGGCTTTATTCAGGTAGATAAGGGCTTTGTCATATTGGCCGAGTTGAGCGTGACAATCGCCAAGCTGGCGGTAATTTTCCGGAGTGTTTATTTTTTGCTCCTCGGTTTGTTTAACGGCTTTTTCTAAATATTTTAAAGCTTCTTCCGAATTACCCAGGCTAATATAGGCGAGGCATAGTTTTGCAAAAATCCCCGGATATGTCGGATAAAGAGAGGCTGCATCTTTAAAGTGTGTTAAAGCTTCTTGGGGTTTTCCTAAAGCTTGGTAGAGCTCGCCGAGGCGAATGTGGATAAGAGGATTTTGCGGGTCTTTACCGGCAGCTTGGTTAAGAAATAAAAGCGCTTGGTCTGGCTGATTAAGCTGGCTGTAGATTTCCGCTAAAAGAGTTAAAGCGTAAAGGTAGTCCGGAAAAGCTATGAGGGCTTTTTTACAAAAGTTAGCCGCAGTAGTCAAGCTTTTATCCTCGTTTCTTAATTCGGAAGCTAAGGCAGTATAGAAGCTGGCTTGGGAAAGTTTCAATAAGCTATGCGCTTGCTCAACTTGAATAGGGGTAAGCGCAGAAGGGGTAAGTTTAGAATCGGCAGCGAAGGTTAAAATTTTAGTTTTTTCGTTAAAAGTATCCTGAATAACTGCTCGAGGAATAGTTACAAAAGAGGAATAATTGCTGGCTGTTTCTTTAGTTATCTCCTGAATTTTTTCTAAAGGCACCGGCAGGCCTTCTTCGAATTTTTTGAATTTAATATTAAACTTTATCTTTAAACTTTGGGCGTCGTAGTCAAGGTCTAACTCGTTAATTTCAAAATTATCTTTATATTCTTCAGACAAGAAAGCGCGGATAATATTTTGCTGGATTAAAAGAAGAATAAACTCTGGCAGAGAAATATCGTATTTATAAAGATAATTTCCTTTTTGATCCTTTAATACTAGGCTGTCCATAGAAGGAATTTGAAAAATAACGGTGCGGTCATTTAGCTCTTTGGTTGAGATCAACATACCTAAGCCCAGGGAAGCCATATTAAACTTTATTTGGTCAGGGACAAATGCCAGTTCATAAGAATCGAGGCGCAGAAGGTCAATTCCTTCGGCCCGCATAATGTCGGATTTAATAAAGCAGTAAAAAGTGGGGGGGGTATCTATGTTTAAAATAGCCCGGTTAATTGCATCAGAGATTTTACGGATAGATTCGAGAAGGTCCTCGTCAGGTTTGCCTTCCTCATCTACTTTCAACTTCCCTTTTTCATTAAAAAGTTTTAGCGGGGCAAAAACCCAGACCGTATTGCCGACTAACCAGGCATTGATTTCCGTCTTGAATTCGTCTTTGACTATATTTTTTATTACTTCAGCGATATTTTTGCGCGAATAAGTGGGGGGAGGGGCCGAACAGGCCGTAAAGAAGACAAGGAGCAGGCTAGAGATAACTTTCTTTAGGGCGTTCTTTGCCATGAGTTTTGAAGATCTCTACGATTTCGTCATATTCCAATTCGCCTTTGGCAACCAACTGTTTAGCGAAGTAATCTAAAAGTTCTTTTTCGCGGGTTAAAATATCTTCAACTTCCTTTATACAGGCTTGAAATATATCTTGCACGTCTTTTTCTATTTTTTGGCGGGTTTGTTCGGAAAGCTGGTAGTTCCA
>CAZNWL010000110.1:0-4241 GCA_964577045.1 uncultured Planctomycetia bacterium
TTATTATATGCGTTGTGCCCGCAATGATTTGTTAGAAAGTAAAGTAAATAGATAAAATAAAAGTTTATATTTATTAAGTAAAAACTTTATGCGGAAGTGGCGGAATTGGCATACGCCTATGGCTCAGGACCATAGGCCCGAAAGGGCGTGAGGGTTCAACCCCCTCCTTCCGCATTTTGGAGAGGTGGCAGAGCCCGGTTGAATGCGTCCGATTCGAAATCGGATGTCCTGCTTAACGGCGGGACCGTGAGTTCAAATCTCACCCTCTCCGCCATTAAAACTTTGATATGGAATCAGTATCCTTAGCCGTAATCAAGCTTCTATTAGTATCTTTTTTTGGTTTCTACCTCTATAAGCGGAAAGTTATTAATGAGCCGGCTCTGGGTGTTTTGACTGCTTTAGTCATAAATTTTGCTTTTCCCTTTTTGATTTTTTCACGCCTGGTCATGAGTTCACAGACTGTTTTATCCAGTTCCTTATGGCTTTTTCTTTTTATCGCGGTGCTTATTTTTCTAGTAGGTTATTTACTGGGCTTGATTGCCTCTTTAGGGAAAAACCATCGGCTGAAAGAAGAGTTTATCGGCGCGATAAGCTTTCAGAATGGAGGATACCTTCCGGTGAGCATAGCTTTTTTTCTTTTTACAAGCGGCGAAATCCGTGACAAATTTTTAGTCTATATTTTTCTCTATCTGCTTGGCTTTAATATTATCATGTGGTCGTTGGGTAGTTTCCTGATTTTTCAAAAGAAACGAGGGGGGTTCCGTATTAAATCGTTGTTTACTCCGCCGGTTTTAGGCGTGATTTTTGCTTTAGCTTTTGTTTACACTAAAACCGCAAGGTTTATTCCCAAAACCATTCTTGACCCGCTGAATATGATTGGCGAGACAAGTTTTGTCCTTTCTCTGATAATTTTAGGCGGTTACTTGGCTAGGATTAAACTCGAAGGTTTTAGCCGGCATTTGTTATTAATCGCAGAGTTAAGCCTTCTCAAGCTAATCGTAATGCCTCTTTTGTTTATTGCCGGCTTAATTTATTTTAGGCAATTTTCGCTTTTAGGAGTGTTTATCGTTCTGCAGGCGGCAATGCCTTCGGCAGTGTCTCTTCCGATTGTGGCTAATCTTTATGGAGCCGACAGCGAGTTTGTTTCCCAGGGGGTATTTTTTACCCACCTGGTCAGTATTATCAGTATCCCGCTTTTCTTAAGCCTTACGCAGATTTTAGGGTTTAGCTTTTTATAAGATGAAATTAGTTTCTACCAACAGAAAAGCCCGGCGCGATTATACCATTTTTGAAACTATCGATTCAGGTATCGTGCTTAAGGGCAACGAAGTCAAGTCATTACGCAACAAGGCCTGCTCTCTCGATGACTCTTTCGGCCGCATTGAAAATAACGAACTTTTTCTTTATAATATGCATATTCCCGAATTTGAAAAAAGCTCTTATTTTAAAAGCGAGCCCAAAAGGGTAAGAAAGCTTTTAGTTCATAAAAGGGAGCTGAAGCGTTTAATCGGCTTAACCCTGCAAAAAGGTTATACGCTTATCCCTCTGAAGGTATATTTTAATGACCGGGGGCTTGTTAAGATAGAGCTGGCTTTAGCTAAAGGAAAACAGATTCATGATAAGCGTAGAAAAATCAGGGAAGATATCGTCAAACGCGAAACCGAGCGGAGTTTAAAAAGATTTTATAAGAAACGGAGGTGATTTTGAGTAAAATTATTGATACCGGTATCGAGGCTGCCAGAGAGGCGGGAAAATTCCTTCTGGATAATTTCGGAAAAGTAAGCCAGATTAGCAAAAAGGGCGACCGGGATTTTGCCACTAACTTGGACCGGGAAGCCGAAGCCATGATTATCGCTAAAATCAAAGCCCGCTTCCCTGATCACGGTATTCTTGCCGAAGAAAGCGGCAAATCCGGTTTGGATAAGGAGTATATTTGGATTATTGACCCTTTGGACGGGACGCATAATTTTATGCGTAATATCGATATTTTTGGCGTATCCATCGGGGTAGTGCACAAGCAAAAAGATTTTATCGCCGGGATAATCTATATGCCTAAAGAGGATGAGTTATGCAGTGCCGAGAAAGGTTCCGGCGCTTATAAAAACAATAAGAGAATTTCCGTATCTTCCCGTGCTGATTTAAAAGAATGCTCGCTGTCTTTTGATTCCAGTATCCGTTATTCGCCGGAGCCGATGCTAGCGGCTTTAGGGAACTTAGCCAAAGAGGTTTTTAACGTCAGGATGCTCGGTTCATCAGCCCGGCACCTTTCTTATCTTGCCGAAGGTGTTTTGGATGCAGTGGTTGAATTTCATGACCGGCCTTGGGATTTTGCCGGCGGGGTATGCTTGGTCGAGGAAGCTGGCGGAATACTAAGCGATCTGAAAGGGGCGCCTTTGACTTATAAAAATATAGGCTATATTGCGGCTAATAAAAAAGTGCATCAAAGGGTAGTGGAAATAGTTTCTTCTTCCTTTACACCTTTGAGAAAGCGGATATAATAAAATTTTCGGGGCGTGGCTCAGTCCGGCTAGAGCGCTTGGTTTGGGACCAAGATGTCACAGGTTCAAATCCTGTCGCCCCGACCAAATGAGGTTGCGCCTGTAGCTCAGTTGGATAGAGCAACTGCCTTCTAAGCAGTAGGTTGTGTGTTCGAATCACACCAGGCGCATTTTATTTAAGCGAGGAGAAAAAAATGAAAAAAATTTTAATCGCCCTAGCGTCTATAGTTATTATTGTGATTTTGCTGCATCTAGCCCTTTTTGTTTTCATTAATTTAAAAGGAAGAGAAGTTATTATCGCAAACCTGGAAAAGAATTTCGGCCAGGAGGTTAAGCTGGATTCGCTTACTTTGAGTTTCCCTTTTGCCATAGAGCTTAAAAATTTTTCCTGCGCCGATATATCCTTTGATAAGGCCGATGCTTCTTTAGGCATATTTAATCCCTTCCGGCGCTTGGCCATAGCTAAACTTGCCATTAAAGGCCTTAAAATAAACATAGTAAACGACCAGCGGGGCCTGCATGTGCTGCCGTTTTTTGCTAAAAGTAAGCCCCAGGGGGTGTTGGAGGAAAAGATAGCAGAAAATCAGGCCGCGCTCCAACCGGCAACTAATTTCATTCCTAAAAACGGCATTGCTAAAGATTCCGAGGCGAACAAAATTATTCCGATGACCATAAAAGACGTGCAGATTTTTGACAGCCTGATAGAGTATGAGGATAAAACTAATCCAGAAGCAAAGCCGATAATAGTCAAAGTTATAGATGTTAAGTTAAATAATTTTTCTTTTCCTAACCCGGGGAAATTTTACCTAAAAGCTAAAGGCCAGGCTTTGGTTGGCGAAACAGCCGGTGTAACGAGCATAGACCTAAAGGGATGGGTAGATTATGTGCATAAAAATATGGATCTCGATATTAGCCTGAATAACATCGGTTATGGCACCTTTGATCCTTATTGGCCGCCATTCTGGCAGTCGCAGAATCTTGGGGTTAAACGGGCCGGGCTTTCTTTCAACAGTAATCTTAACTCTAAAGAAAACGAGTTGACCATAAAAAACTCTTTAGCTTTGGACAGTATAGAATACATAGAAGTCCTCGAAGGGCAGGAAGAAAATCCCCGGGCTATGACTTTACGGACAATTTTAGCTTTCCTCAAGGGCAATGGCGACAAACCAGTATTTAACTTTGTGATTAAAACCAAAATGGATTCTCCTAAATTGGATTTCGCTTCCGTAAAGGATAGTTTTAAAGAAACCGTCCCTCTGGGTTCGCTGATGGTTGAAGGGGTTGCTGGTCAACTTAAGGACAGCCTGGAGGATAAACTCAAAGATAATAAAAACATAACTGTCGATGAGGCTATCGATGCTTTTAAAAAAAGCGGGGAAGAAATCGTTGACACCCTGAAAAACATCTTTGTTCCGAAAAAGGAAGAGAAAGAATCCCCGCCAAAAGAGACACCACAGCCATAGATAAGGATGATTATTTACGAAGAGATACTCCGTGATTTTCAAAAAGCTAAGGTAAAATATATCTTAGTGGGAGGCCTAGCAGTTAATCTTCACGGTACTTTAAGAAATACTGCAGATTTAGATATCTTGGTAGAAATGACCGATGAAAATTTACGAAAAATTGTAACTATATTGAAGAAGCAGGGATATTGTGTAAAACAACCGGTCAATCCTTTAGGAATTGCTGATAAAAAGATAAGAAAAGATTAAAACGTACCAAATAATTAATCCGACCATTTGA
>CAZNWL010000111.1:0-4212 GCA_964577045.1 uncultured Planctomycetia bacterium
GGGGTGGATAGAGTTCAGCATGCTTTCTGGAAATATTATGATTCCGTGCACCATCTTTATCGCCCCGGCCATAAATATCAAAAGGTTATTTCGGACTACTATAAATTTCTTGATGAAAAAATCGGGGAAATCCTTTCGCTTCTTAATAAAAATACCACTGTTTTTGTCGTTTCCGACCATGGCGTAAAAGCGATGAAAGGGGTTTTTTGCCTTAACGAGTGGCTGATTGAGCGGGGTTATTTAGTTTTAAAGCGCTATCCGGATGCAATTAGCAGTTTCGGCAAGTTAGAGGTTGACTGGCAGAAAAGCCGGGCTTGGGGCTGGGGAGGCTATTACGGAAGAATTTTTATCAACCGAAAAGGGCGCGAAAACCAAGGGATAGTTGGCGATGCCGAATATGAAAGCTTAAGAGACGAATTGATTAAAGAGTTAGAAAACCAAAAAGATTTGTCTGGCAATAAGCTGCATACCAAAGTTTACCGGCCAGAGGAGCTTTTTACAGAACTGAAAGGAGGCCCTTCGGACCTGATGGCTTATTTCGACGATTTATCTTTTCGTTCTGCCGCAACCGTAGGCCACAAAAAGATATTCCTGGAGGAAAATGATACCGGCCCTGACGATGCTGTTCATGATTGGGATGGAGTGTTTATTGAATGCGATCTTGGCGGAAAAGTCAGCCCGGCTGAGCCGATAAATAACATCCTTGATTTTAAAGGCCGGGTTTTAGAAACTATGGGCATAAAAGAATGAATAAATCTTTTTTGATAATTAATCCTTTTGGAATCGGCGACGTTTTATTTTCTACGCCTTTAATCAGAAATATCAAGGAAACTTTTCCTGAAAGCCGGATATATTATCTCTGCAACCGCCGCACTTATCCTGTTTTAGCCAATCACCCTTTCATCCAGGAGTGTTTTATCTATGAGCGGGATGAGTTCCAAGCAGTTAAACGAAAATCAAAGATAGCCTGGATTAAAAAAGTCATGAATCTTATTTCCGAAATCAGGAAGAAACAAATTCAAACCAGCCTGGATTTATCTTTAAACTCCCAGTTTGGTTTTTTCTCCTGGGCTGCCGGGATAAAGCAGAGAATAGGCTATGATTACCATAAGCGCGGCCGTTTTTTGACCAAAAAAATTAAATTCAGCGGCTATAAAGATAAACACGTGGTTGAATATTACCTAGACCTTTTAAAATTTATTGGAGTCCAGCCGAAGTATAAAAAAATGGAGTTATTCTTGAAAGGTTCTCCTGAAAAATCAAGCGAGCCCTTTGTAGTCATTGCTCCTGGCGCCGGCGCCAGCTGGGGCAAGGAGGCTTTCCGTAAACACTGGCCAAAAGAGAAGTTTGCCCAGTTAGCCGGCCGGCTGATTGATGAGCTTGGCCTGAAAGTTGTTATCGCAGGGAGTACAGAGGAGGCACCGTTGATTAATAGTTTAACTGCTTTAATGCACAACCAGCCGGTTAAAGTTGTAGGTTTAGGACTAGACGATTTCTCAAAGTTGCTAAGGCAGACAAAACTTTTGATAACCAATGATGGCGGGCCGCTGCATATGGCTGTAGCTTTAGGAATAAAAACAGTGTCGATTTTTGGCCCGGTCAGCGATTTGGTTTATGGGCCTTACCCCCGGAATAGTAATAATATCGTTGTAAAAACTGATTTTTCCTGCCAGCCATGTTATGAGAATTTTCGCTTAAGCGAATGTTCTTCTGCTAGAAAATGCTTGGAGAGCATACAGGTGAGCCATGTTTTTGATGCCGCCAAAAGCTTGCTTTAAGGCTTGATAAATGGTTTAGTCCGGAAAGTCGTTTTTCTGATATAATCATAAAAAGAATGACGAAGAAGAAAGTTATAGTAATGGGTAAGGGTAGCTTAGCGATTAAAATTGCCAATTGGTTTTTAAACAGCCGGCAATATCAGCTGGTTGGTTTAGTTCCGGTAGTTCCTGAACCGGCATGGAGTGATTCATTGATTACTTGGGCTAAAAATAAAGGTATTTTTTATATAACTTCCGGCGATTACCAGGATATTCCGGGAACCGAGAGTAGGGGTTGGTGTATAGACTTGGTTTTTTCCGTATTTTACGATAAGATTATTGAGACTGATTTTATTTCCCGATGCAAGCAAATTTTGAATTTGCATAATGGACCGCTTCCCAAATACCGTGGGGTCAGGCCGATAAACTGGGCTTTAAAGAATGGCGAAAAAGAGCATGGGGTAACCATTCATGAAATAACTGGCCAAATCGATGCCGGTCCGATAATTACCCAGATTAAATTCCCGATTGATCCCCAGGTGGATGAAGTGATTGATGTTTATAACCGGTCTTTGGAATATGGCTGGAAGTTGTTTTGTCAAACTATGCCAAGACTAGACAAGATAAAGCCCATGCCGCAAGATGACCTTTTAAGTTCTTATTACAGTCATAAAGATATAAAAAAATTAGCCGAACGCAAAGATTTTTCCCGAAAAGATTCTTTAAATAATATGAGGAGCTAAATGGAAGAGAAAGTAAAGCTAGCAGTAATTGGCTGCGGTTATTGGGGGCCGAATTTAGTCAGAAATTTTAGCCAATTGCCGCAAGTGCAGGTTAAATATGTTTGCGACCGGGATAAAAAGCGGCTGGCCTGGGTAAAAAACTTATACCCTCACGTCGAGGTCATAACGGATTATAAAAAAATTATCAAAGATTCCTCGTTAGAGGCTGTGGCCATAGCTACTCCGGCCTCTACGCATTATAAGTTAGCCAAAGAGTTTTTGGAAAACGGAAAGCATCTTTTGGTGGAGAAGCCTTTAGCGGTTTATTCTTATCAGGTCTTGGAACTAGCTAAGCTCGCTAAAAGAAAAAACAAGGTTTTGATGGCTGGCCATACTTATCTTTTTTCTCCCGGAATAACTAAACTTAGAGAAATAATCGCTAAAAGAAAATTAGGCAAAGTCCTTTATATTAACTCCCAGCGGCTGAATTTAGGCCTGCTGCAGAGGGATATCAACGTAGTCATGGATTTAGGGCCGCATGATATTTCAGTGATAAACTATTTATTGGGGAAAAATCCAGAAGCTGTATCGGCTTGCGGAAACTGGCACTATCATAAGGCGATAGAAGACGTTGCTTTCCTTGCCCTTTACTATCCCGGCGAAATTATAGCCCATATACATTTAAGCTGGATTGACCCTTTAAAAGTGCGAAAAATTACCGTGGTCGGAGATAGGGAAATGGCCGTCTACGATGATTTAAACAGCGAAGAACCCCTAAAGATTTTTCAGAAAACCATCGACAAGATTCCTTATTATAAAGATTACGCCGAATTCAAGACTATTTACCGTTTCGGCGATGTTATCTCTCCGCGGATCCAAGCCCAAGAACCTTTGAGTTTAGAATGCAGCCATTTTTTGGATTGCATTTTAAAGGGCGCCAAACCCAGAGTTTCGGCAGAATCAGCTTTAGAGGTGGTTAAAATAATAGAAGCTGCCAACCACTCTTTAAAAAACAGAGGAAAAATAATAAAACTATAAATAAAAATTCCAAATCTCAAATTCCAAATAAGTACCAATTACCAAAATTCAAATGACCAAAATAATTTTTTTAATTTTGAAAATTGGAATTTTGAATTTGTTTGGAATTTGCCTGCCTGCCGGCAAGGCAGGGTGCTTGGAATTTGGGATTTAACATATGGATAAAATCAATAATCTATCTATAATTATCTTGACTTTTAATTCCGAAAAAAGAATCCGCGAGGTCTTGCAATCCGCTAAGTTTGCCGATGAAATCATTGTGGTGGATTCGGGAAGCCAGGACAAAACTTTAGAGATAGCCGCTGAATTTACCGATAAAATTTTTAAACGCTCCTGGCCAGGTTATTCCCCGCAGTGGAATTTTGCTATCGGGCAGGCTTCGGGAGATTGGATTTTTGTTTTGGCATCCGATGAAGTTATCACTGCCGGCCTTCGCCAGGATATCCGGGAGATAGTCGGTAAAAACAATCAGGAGTTCAATGGCTACTACACGAAAAGGTTGGCTTTCTTTTTAGGCAAGCCCATCTATCATTGCGGCTGGTACCCCGGCTATGAGCTGCGGCTGTTTAGGAGAGGCAGGGGTAAATTTAACCCCAAAGAAGTCCATGAATATCTGGAAGTCTCCGGTAAGTTAGGTTATCTTCAAAACGATTTATTGCATTATACTTACGATAGTATTTATCAATATATCGAGC
>CAZNWL010000112.1:0-4211 GCA_964577045.1 uncultured Planctomycetia bacterium
GGATGAAATAGGCACGCCTTTTTGCATAACCGTAGATGTAGAAAGCCTAAGCGATAAAAAGGTTACTGTACGCGAACGCGACAACATGCAGCAGGAACGGGTGAGTATCAGCAAGGTTACAAGTTTTATTGAAGACAAATTGAAAGTTAATCCATAGAGGAAAGGAGCAGGCAAATGGCGAAGAAAATGGTTTACTCCTTTGGCGGCGGACACGCTGATGGCAATGAGTCGATGAAGAATCTTTTAGGCGGCAAAGGCGCGAATTTAGCGGAAATGGCCGGCCATAAAGATTTGCGGCTGCCGGTTCCGCCGGGTTTTACGGTCACTACCGAAGTATGTGCTTATTACTACCAAAATAAAAAGACTTACCCTAAAGGTTTAAAAGAAGACGTCCACAAAGCTTTGGAAAAAGTAGAAAAGTTAATGGGCCGTAAATTCGGCGACCCCCATAACCCGCTTCTGGTTTCAGTGCGTTCTGGAGCGCGGCGTTCTATGCCCGGAATGATGGAAACTGTCTTAAATGTCGGCTTGACCGAAAAAACTATCCCCGGTTTGATTAAACAAAGTAACGGCAACGCGCGTTTTGTTTATGATGCTTACCGCCGTTTGATTATGATGTATTCTGATGTAGTCATGGAAAAAGCCGCAGGTATCGAGCCTAAAGACGACTTTGGTATCCGCAAACAATTAGAAGCGATTATGGACAAGCTGAAGAAAGAAAAAGGCTATAAGGCGGATACGGATCTGAAAGTAGAAGATTTAAAGAGACTCTGTAAGTCATTTAAAGACAAGGTTAAAGAAGCGCTCAAAAAGCCTTTTCCTGATGACCACTATGAACAATTATGGGGTGGCATTGGCGCGGTATTTGCTTCCTGGAATGGAAAACGCGCTATCAGCTACCGCCGCATCGAAGGCATTCCCGATGAATGGGGCACTGCGGTCAATGTGCAGACTATGGTTTTCGGAAATATGGGAAGCGACTCTGCGACCGGCGTAGCTTTTACCCGTAATCCCGGAAACGGCGATAAAATTTTTTATGGCGAATATTTGATTAATGCGCAGGGGGAAGACGTAGTCGCCGGAATCCGCACGCCTGCTCCAATAAACGAATCCTCAAAATCCGAGCACAATAAGAATTTAGTTTCCTTGCAGAAAGCTGTGCCTAAAGTTTACGCGGAGCTTTTCCAATATCAGAACCGTTTGGAAAAACATTACCGCGATATGCAGGATATTGAGTTTACTATTGAAAAAGGCAGATTGTTTATGCTGCAGTGCCGTATCGGCAAGCGCAATGGGCCGGCAGCAGTAAAAATGGCTTTAGATATGCTCAAAGAAAAGCTGATTTTTCAAAAAGAAGCGGTGATGAGGGTTTCACCGGCGCAGTTAGAAGAACTCTTACACCCGATTATTGACCCTAAGCAGGAAGCGACGCATAAGGCTTTAGCCAAAGGTCTTCCGGCTGGGCCGGGAGGAGCAAACGGCCAGATAGTTTTCAGCGCGCATGCAGCCGTAGAATGGGCAAAGCAAGGTAAAAAAGTTATTTTAGTGCGCGAAGAAACTAACCCCGAAGACGTGGAAGGCATGCGCGCAGCGCAGGCAATTCTTACTGCCCGGGGCGGAATGACTTCGCACGCGGCTTTAGTCGCTCGCGGCTGGGGAAAATGTTGCATAGTTGGCTGTGGAACCTTGGATATCGATTCTTCCAAAAAACAAATCCGTATCGCCGGTAAAGTGCTCAAAGAAGGCGATTGGATTACTTTGAACGGAACTAAAGGCAATGTCTATGAAGGAAAACTTTTGATGATGGATTCTTCCGAAGAAAATAAACTACTCAAGGATTTCTTAAAGCTTTGTGCTTCTTTAAAAAAGCTGGGTATCCGCACTAATGCTGATACTCCTGAAGATTCCAGGAAAGCCCGGCAGTTTGGCGCAGAAGGGATTGGGCTTTTTAGGACCGAGCATATGTTTTACGGAAAAGGTTCGGATGAGCCGCTTTTTATTCTGCGTAAAATGATTGTTTCCAAAACAGAAGCAGAAAGAAAAAAAGTGCTGAATGAGCTTTTTCCTTATGTCAAAAAAGACGTGAAAGATACTCTCGAGGCTATGGACGGCCTGCCAGTAGTTTTTAGGCTGCTGGACCCGCCCTTGCATGAGTTTGTGCCGCGGGAAGAAAAAAAACTTGAACAGTTGGCTAAAGATTTAAATATCTCTCTCGAGGAGCTTGCTGACCGCGCAGAAAACCTACATGAGTCTAACCCAATGATGGGCCACCGGGGAGTGCGTTTGGGCGTTACTTATCCGGAAGTAAGTGCCATGCAGATACGCGCTATTTTCCAAGCAGCTGCAGAGTTACTTAAAGCTGGCAAAAAGCCGTATCCGGAAATAATGATTCCCGTAGTTTCGGAAGTAAAAGAGTTAGATAATCAATACCTGTTAGTGAAACAAATTTATGCCGAAGTTTTAAAAAAGTATAGCCTTAAAGCGATTAAACATTTAGTAGGCACGATGATTGAAATTCCCCGTGCCTGTATAGTCGCCGATGAACTCGCCAGTTGCGCGCAGTTCTTTTCCTTTGGCACCAATGATTTAACCCAAATGGGTTTTGGTTTCTCGCGCGATGATATCGGAGGATTTTTGCCGGATTACCTGAATAAAGGCATTTTGCCGGAAGACCCTTTCCAGTCTATTGACCAGAAGGGCATAGGCGAGTTAATCAAAATCGGCATTACCCGCGGCCGTAAAACTAATAAAAAATTGGAAGTGGGTATTTGTGGCGAACATGGAGGAGAGCCGCGCTCCGTGGAATTCTGCCATAAAGTGGGTATGAACTATGTGAGCTGTTCGCCTTACCGGGTGCCCATAGCCACTTTAGCCGCAGCTCAAGCTGCAATCAAAAAATAATGGAAGCGATAAAAGCCTATTTAGAGAGGATTAAAAACCTGCCGTTGCTTAAAAAGAACGAGGAAGTGGAATTGATTAAGGACGCCAGGCAAGGCGACCGCGAAGCCCGCCGTAAAATCATCAACTGTAACCTGAAATTGGTAGTTAATATTGCCAAACATTACAGCCATTTATCTTTGAGTTTAATGGATTTGATTGCCGAAGGTAACATTGGCTTAATGCGGGCAATTGACAAGTTTGACATCCGTCGGGGCTACCGCTTTTCCACCTATGCTGCTTGGTGGATACGCCAGGCCATTACCCGGGCATTAATTGACCAGGGCAAAACTATCCGCATTCCGGTATATATGAGCGAGCTGATGTCGAAATATAAAAAAATCTGCGAACAGCTCCGCCAAAAATATAACCGCGAACCTTTGCGTGAAGAAATATCCAGACGTTTGAAGTTGCCCATTGAGAGGATAGCGGAGATTGAACTTTGGTCCCAGAAAAAAGCTTCGTTGGAGGCGCCGGTAGGCAACGAAGGAGAGTCTCAACTCGGTGATTTCATCGAAGGTAGCGAACAGAGCGACACTGAAACCAACGTGGAAAAGGTATTGACCCGCGAAAGAGTCAAACAACTGTTTAGCTCTATCGGCGAACGTGAAAAATCAGTGTTGGATTTACGCTTCGGCATAACTGACGGCAAACCTCACACTTTAGCCGAAGTTGCCGATACTTTAGGCGTTTCTCGGGAAAGAGTGAGGCAGATAGAGCAAGAAGCTTTAAAAAAATTGAGAAAATATACACAGGAAGAAAGTGGGAGAAGCATTGAATGAACGAACTTAAAAAACTTATCCGTAATATTCCGGACTTTCCTAAAAAAGGCATTCTCTTCCGTGATATAACTACAGTCTTAAATGATAAAAAAGCTTTCCAGCTGGCAATCGATGAGATAGCTGGATTAGTGGCCGATAAAAAAATTGACTATATAGTCGCGGCTGAATCGCGGGGTTTTATTTTTGGCGCAGCTTTGGCTTATAAACTGGGCTGCGGGTTTGTTCCGGTAAGAAAGCCGGGTAAACTTCCGGCTAAAACTTTTCGCCATACTTATGCTTTGGAATACGGCGAAGATTCGTTGGAGATTCACCAAGACGCTTTTCCTGCAGGCGCCAAGGTTTTAATCCTGGATGACTTGCTGGCTATAGGCGGAACTGCCAATGCCATGGTTAATCTGGTAAAAAAACTGAAAGGCGAAATTGCCGCTATTGCTTTTCTTATCGAATTAACCGATTTAAAAGGCCGGGACAAGTTAAAAGGCTACCCAGTCT
>CAZNWL010000113.1:0-4196 GCA_964577045.1 uncultured Planctomycetia bacterium
GGTAAATATGGCTTATACTTTAAGTTGCCTGGTAGTCAACCTCTGGCTTACCGGCATGGGCATGGTTTTTAACAGCCGGCTGGAAGCGACCGCGCTTATCTGGGCGAGATTTTATGTCTTTTTAGGCATTATTTTTATTACCCCTTCAATTTATTTCTTTTCCGTCTCCTGGGAAGAAGCCTTGTTCCCGGAACGGGAAACTAAGAAAAAGAAACTAGTGGCCATAAACTTTCTCTGCGGCCTGGGATTTTATCTTTTATGTTTGACTTCAGATTCATTTATCAAAGGATTGTGGCAGAACCCTTGGGGTTTTTATCCTAAAGCCGGCTGGGCTTACATTATTTTTGTAGCCTGGTTTTATTGGCTGATGATTTTAATGCTGCTTAACTTTATTGAAATCTACCGTAAGGAGAAAGACGCGGTTAAAAGACAACAGGCTAAGCTGATGATCGCCGCTTTTTCTATTGCCTATCTAGGCTCTTTGGAATTCCTGCTTAATTACGGAGTAAGCCTTTTCCTTATGGCTTTTATTCCGGTATTTTTTTGTATCACTATTGTTGGCTACAGCGTAGTCCGTTACCGGATGATGGATATTGAGACTGCCATACATAAAACCATAGCTTGGGTTGTCGGCAACCTGATTTTAATCGCCCCTTTCGGAATTATATTCTATTTCAGCCGCTCATGGTGCCACCGGTTAAATAATTTAGGATTTTTTGTTTATTTAAGCACATTGCTTTTGGCTTTTTTGGTTTGTTTCAGGTTTTTCCAGCCGAAAATCGACCATTTCTTCCAGCGCCGCCGCTATGATTTAGAGGAGATTTTGAGCCGTTTTGTTGACGACATTATTCACTTGAAAGGGATAAACAAACTTACCGAGCGCATTGAAAATACCATAAAAGAAACTTTATACCCTCAAAAGACAGAAATTTCTATTTATCATCAGCCCGGAAAGAAGAATGAGTTTTTGCTTTGGCTTTTCCGGAACAATAAGATTTTATACCGGGATTTTATTGAGTTTGATCCGGCTCTTGCCGAAATTAAAGAGGCGGCAAGAAAACATTTTGATAAAACTTCCGCGGTAGTGGCAATCCCCTTGGTTTTAGGCGGAGAGCTTTTAGGTTTGATTAATCTGGGCAAAAAGGCCAACCTAAAACGCTACACGGCCATGGACTTTCATTTCTTGAATATTTTAAGGAACCAGTCGGTAATCGCCATATCCAACTCTTTGGTTTATGAAAATATCGAAGAACAGGTAAGAAAAAGGACCGAGGAGTTGATTGAGGTGCAGAACCAATTGACGCAAGCCGCAAAACTTGCCAGCGTGGGAACGCTAGCCGGAGGAGTAGCTCACGAAATCAACAACCCTTTAGCGGCAATTTTGACTAACGTGCAGATGCTTTTAGCTTCGTTGGATGAAGTGGAGGCCGATGAGCTCAAAGATTCGCTTGAGCTGATTGAAGAGGCCACCAAACGCTGCCGTAATATAGTGAAGAAGTTAATGACTTATGCCCGTAAGCCTATGGAAACTCAAGAAGTGGGAATAGTCAATCTTTTAGAGGTGGTGGAGAAAGTAAATTCTTTTTTAGCCTATCAATTTGAGCAGGAAAATATCAGAATGGTTATTAAAGCCCAGGATAATCAATATCCGGTGGTGGGTAATCATAATGAGTTCGAGCAGGTGGTGACTAATCTGGTGTTAAACGCTAAAGATGCGATTAAGCGGGTTAAGAAAGGCGGCGAGATAGAGATTTTGTTAACGAAGAATGACGGCTGGGTCCGGCTGGATGTAAAAGACGAAGGTTCAGGTATTCCCAAAGATAACGTCCCCAAGATTTTTGACCCCTTTTTTACCAGTAAAGACGTAGGCAAAGGGCTGGGATTAGGGCTTTCTATCTCCCAGTCAATCATAGAAAAATATAGAGGCTCAATTTTTTTAAAAACCCAGGAAGGCCAGGGCACTACTTTTACCGTCAATCTGCCTTTAGCCGGCTGAAAAAGGCTTAAATAAAAATGCTAACTAGATATAGGTTTTTAGGGTATAATTAAAAAAGTAGCAGGGCAATTCATGAATTGCCCCTACAAAGACGGAGGGAAAATGCCTAAAAGCATACTGATTATCGAAGACGAGCAGTTAATTACTAAAAGTTTAAGCCGCCTTTTAAAAAAAGAAGGCTACAATGCCGTAATCACCAACTCCGGAAAAGAGGCTTTAGAAAAGATAAAAGAGCAAGATTTTGACTTGGTGGTCAGCGATATCCGCATGCCGGATTTAGACGGCATTGAAACTATTAAGGAAATCCGTAAATATTTAGCCGCAAACCATAAGGCGGCGATTCCCGAAATTTTGATTACCGGCTATGCCGATGAGGAAAAATACAAAGAGGCTTTGGAGCTAAAAGTGGCGGATTACATTTACAAGCCTTTTGATATCAAAGATTTTTTGGAAGCAGTGAAAAAAAATATCCATGCTGAAAAATAAGACTGCGATTATCAGCGGAGCCAGCCGCGGCATTGGCAGAGCAATAGCTTTGAAGCTGGCTCAAGAAGGCGCGGATATCTCTTTTAATTATTTGAAGAGCAAAGACGCCGCCCTTAAATTAGAAGCAGAGTTAGCCGCTCTGGGAGTCAAGGCAAAAGGTTATCAGGTTGATATCAAAGATTTTGCGGCAGTGAACAAATGGGTAAACGAGACAAAAGAATATTTCGGCGGGCTGGACATTCTAGTCAATAATGCCGGAGTGATTATCGATAAAGCTTTGGGTTTAATGGAAAAAGCTGATTGGCAGACGGTTTTAGATACTAATTTAGGCGGTTTATTTAATTTGACCCGGGCTGGCATAGTTACTTTTATCAAGCAGAAATCCGGCAATATCATCAACATTACTTCTGTAGCCGGCATAACCGGTATGGCCCGCCAGACTAATTACTCCGCGGCCAAAGCCGGTATAATCGGTTTTACCAAGTCTTTAGCCAGAGAAGTCGGCGCTTACCACATCAGGGTGAATGCGGTTGCTCCGGGGTATATTGAGACGGAGATGCTTTCGGGATTAACCGATAAATATAAAGAGGAAGCTAAAAAACAGATTCCGCTCGGCCGTTTCGGCCGGCCTGAAGAGGTCGCTGGCATCGTAGCTTTTTTAGCCAGCGACAAAGCCGAATATATCACCGGCCAGGTGATTATCTGCGACGGCGGAATAACTTAATTATGGATAAACGAATCGTAATAACCGGCGTAGGGGTTTTAGCGCCCAATGGCATTGGCAAAGACGCTTTCTGGCAGGCATTGAGAGAAGGGAAGTCAGGCGTAAAGCCGATTACTATTTTTAACCCCGAGCTTTTTAAAAGTAAACAAGCCGGCGAAATCTCTGATTTTCGCGCCGAAGATTTTTTAGGGCCAAAGGGTTTGCAGAATGTGGACCGGGCAACCAAACTGGTATGTTCTGCGGCAAAATTGGCTTTGGAAGATTCGGAACTGCAAATTACCGAAAGAAACACCGACAGCATCGGAGTAGTTACCGGGACCACTTTAGCGCTTTGGAACATCGCTGAATTGAGCCGAGAGATGGTGCAGGACGGCCCGCAGTTTGTCACTGCCGGAATTTTCCCCGGCACCACTATTAACAGCGCTTCCAGCCAGATTTCCATCCGCCACAAAATCAAAGGGTTTAACACCACGATTTCTACCGGCTATACCGCCAGTTTAGACGCCCTTAAATACGCTACCAACTTTATCAAACTCGGCCGGGCCAAGGCAGTTTTAGTGGCCGGGGTCGAAGGTCTAACCTTTGCCGGTTTTGCCGGTTTTTACAAGATTGGTTTTTTAGCCGGAATAAAGGGCGAGGAAATTTCCTGTCCTTTTGATAAACGCAGAAACGGAATTATTTTAGCCGAGGCGGCCGTGGTTTTGGTAGTAGAAGATGCGGAATTCGCTAAAGCCCGCGGAGCGAAGGTTTATGCCGAACTTGCTGCCGTGGAAAACTCTTTTGACGCTTTCCGGGCGGCTAAATACGAGCCAGAGGCAAAAGGCTTAAAGCGGACTATGAATAAGGCTTTGGAATTGAGCGGGTTACATGAAGAAGATATTGACTGTATTTTTTCAGCGGCTAATTCCGTGGCGCAGCAGGATGTTTTAGAAACCAAAGCTATCCGCGAAGTTTTTAATATCTACGCCGACAAAACCCCGGTTACAGCCA
>CAZNWL010000114.1:0-4156 GCA_964577045.1 uncultured Planctomycetia bacterium
GCCTTATTAAAATCCCCATGGGTTTTTCATCTTTCTACGGGCAGCTGCAATAACTGTGATATTGAAGTTTTGGATTGTCTTACGCCCAGATTTGATATTGAACGTTTTGGTATGCTTCTAGCCGCAAGTATAAGACATGCGGATGTGCTTTTGGTGACCGGTTCAGCCAACCGTAAATGCATTCCCCGCGTGAAGCAAGTTTACGAACAGATGCCTAAGCCGTGTTTGGTAGTGGCAATAGGCGAGTGTTCTTTATCAAGAGGTATGTTTATATATAGTTACAATTGTCCTGTGCCGGTTGATAAAATCATTCCGGTAGACGTATATATTCCCGGCTGCCCGCCTAAACCAGAGGCAATTATTGCCGGAGTAGTTAAGTTGATAGAAAAAGTTAAAGCTCAAACTAAAAAGAATGAAAAAACTTGAAATTTTAAAAGATTTAAAAGAACGTTACAAAGGCGATATCTTGGATATTTTTGATAAATCCCCAAAGAGGGTTTATGTTGAAATTAAACCACAAAGCTTAGTTACGATTGCCACGCATATTTTCAAAAATCTGGGCGCGCGCTTTAATATTGCCAGCGGCGTAGATACGCGCAGACACATAGAGATTCTTTATCATTTTACTTTCGAAGAAGTCAATCTGGTAACATCTTTGCGGGTAAAGCTATTGAAGGATAATTTAGAAATAGATTCTTTGGCTTCCTTATTTGAAGGAGCTAATTGGATAGAGCGCGAAATCCACGAAATGCTGGGAGTAAATTTCAAAGGCCATCCCGGATTAAAAAGGCTGCTTTTGCCTGATGAATGGCCGCAGGGCGTTTATCCTTTAAGGCGCGAGTATAAAGAGTGGGATAAAAACGCAATTAGAGATAGAGGAGTTTAAAAAAGTAGGCGTCCTACTTTTCTGTAGAGAAGTAGGTGAAAAAGTAGAACGCCTACTTTTTGAAGCAAATAATGAGTAAACGGACTATAGTGCCAATTGGGCCATATCATCCTTTACAGGAAGAGCCGGAGTTTTTTACCCTGACTGTTGACGGCGAAACCGTAGTCGATATCGATGTCCAGATTGGTTATAACCATCGGGGTATCGAAAAACTTTCGGAACGCAAAAGTTTTGACCAGGCGACTTTTGTGGTGGAAAGAATCTGCGGCATTTGCTCAACCAGCCACCCTTATGCCTACAGCCGGGCAGTGGAAGATATCATTTCTCTGGAAGTGCCTTTGCGGGCTAAATATATCCGCACGATTATTGCCGAAGGCGAGCGGGTGCATTCGCATCTTTTATGGTTGGGTTTAGCCGGCCATTTCCTCGGTTATAATACGGTTTATATGTGGGCTTGGAAACTGCGGGAAGAAATCCTTGATGTGATGGAGGCGCTTTCCGGCAACCGCAACAATTATGCGATGTTTAAACCCGGCGGAGTGAGGCGTGATATCAAAAAAGAAGATATCCCGCCGGCGATTAGAAAACTTGATGCGATTATTCCCACTTTGGAAATGCTCAAGAAAGCAGTAATGGATGACCCGGTTTTACATGCCCGGACAAAAGGAGTGGGGGTTTTGACCAAAGAAGAGGCGATTAATTTCTGCGCAGTCGGCCCGAATGCCCGAGCCTCGGGAGTAGCCAAAGACATAAGGAAAAACTGCCCTTACGGAGCATATGACCGCTTAAATTGGGAAATGATTGTGACAGAAAACGGAGATGTTTTTGACAAGGCTGTGGTGAGGATTTTAGAAACTTTTCAGTCGATAAATATAGCCAAGCGTTGCCTTTTAGCCTTACCGGATACAGAAATCGACGCTAAAATTAAAACTATTCCTCCTGGTGAGGGAATCGGCCAGATTGAAGCGCCGCGGGGAGAGTGTTTTCATTACGTGAGGAGCGACGGCACTAACCGTCCGGCGCGCCATAAAATCAGAGCGCCGACTTTTATGAACCTGCCGACTTATAAAGCTACCGTGGTCGGCGAAACTATCTCTGATGCTACGATAATTTTAGCGGCAATAGACCCTTGTTATTGTTGCACTGAAAGGATGGCCGTGCGCAACCTGAAAGGTAAAACTATTTATAATGGCGAAGAGTTAGTCCGGCTTTCTCAGGCTAAGACGGAAAAGTTAAAAAGTAAACTGGGTGTAAAATGAATTTTTTGCGGGATTATTTTCGTTTTGACAGCCTATCTATATTCATAGGGATTTTTGTCTGGTTTTTTTCGGTCCTGGTGACTGTTTACTCTATGGGGTATATGCGTTCCGAGAAAAGAATTCCCCAGTATTACTTTTGTATCCTGCTTACTTTGCTTGCTTCTTTGGGCGCAGTTTTCGCCAACAATTTGATTGTTTTTATGATTTTCTGGGGCTTTTTAGGGCTGGTGCTTTATCTTCTCATTGGTTTTGGCAAAAACGAAAATACACCGGCTTCGGCCAAAAAAGCTTTTATCCTGATTGGAGCAAGCGATGCCTTAATGCTTTTAGGCATTAGTTTAATTTGGAAAATCACGGGTTTGTTTGAAATGGATTTGATTTCTATACCTTTAACTTCTAAATCGGCAGTAGTGGCTTATTTTTGTTTGGCTGCCGGAGCTTTCGCTAAAGCCGGAAGCTTTCCTTTTCATACTTGGGTTCCTGATACCGCCGAAGATGCTCCAGCGCCGGTTGCAGCTTATTTGCCGGCATCTTTGGATAAACTTTTAGGAATATACTTTTTGGCGCGGATTTCTCTGGAAATGTTTCAGCTTGGCTTTGGCATGAATACTTTTTTGATGTTTATGGGAAGCTTGACTATTATAGCCGCAGTAATGATGGCGCTCATCCAGCATGATTTTAAACGGCTCCTGGGTTATCATGCGGTAAGCCAGGTTGGCTATATGGTCTTGGGTATTGGTACGGGCAACCCCATTGGCATCGCCGGCGGGCTTTTCCATATGTTGAATAACGCCATATATAAATCCTGTTTGTTTTTTTCCGCTGGTGCCGTAGAGAAGCAGGCCAAAACTACCAACCTCGATTCGCTGGGAGGTTTAGCCAAGTATATGCCAGTTACTTTTACTACTTTTTTGATTGCGGCTTTTGCCATATCAGGAGTTCCGCCGCTCAATGGCTTTGTCTCCAAATGGATGATTTATCAGGGGATTATCGAAACCGCAAAAGCCGGCGGCTGGCTTTGGGTAGTGTGGCTGGTTTCGGCTATGTTTGGCAGTGCGCTTACCCTGGCCAGTTTTATGAAACTTCTGCACGCGGTATTTTTAGGCCAGCCCGCTGATGAGCAAAAATTAGAAGTTAAAAAACAAAACGGGGAAGTCGGAATATTTATGTGCCTGCCGGGAATAATTTTAGCCTTTTTATGTTTAATCTTCGGAATATTTGCTTTAGCGGTTCCTTTGAGATATTTTATTTCGCCGGTGATTTTAGAGCCCATCAGATTTTTTGGTTTTTGGAATGCCGGTTTGGCCACGGTTTTGATTCTTATCGGGATAGCCGTTGGCCTGTTGATTTATTTTCTGGGTAAGGTTTCTAAAACGCGGCAAACCGATTCTTTTATCGGCGGCGAAGATATGGAAAAATACCCCCAGATGCGCCTTTCCGGAACCGAATTCTACAACACGGTTCAGGATATAGGAGCGATAAAAACAATTTACCGTTTGGCCCAGAGAAAAGCTTTCGACCTTTATGAGGTAGCTGGCAAGCTTACTTTTGGTTTTAACGGGTTTCTGCGTTATTTGCATAACGGAGTTTTGTCTACTTATTTAGCCTGGTGCTTATTGGGCATGGGTATACTTTTTTATTTTTTACTAAAGTAAAATGCTTGAACTTTATATCTTGCTGATTTTTATGATTATAGGGGCGATAGTGGCCGTTGAACTTAAAGACCTGCTATCTTCGGTTATTGCTGTGGGCGCGGTAGGCCTTGGGCTTTCCATGGCTTTCATTATCCTGAAGGCCCCGGATGTAGCCATTACCCAGTTGGTAGTTGAAATATTATGCTTGATTATTTTAATCAGAGCTACTTTATACAAGGACCTTCCTTTTTCTACCAGCGGAAGATGGCTGTTGAATACTATAATTACTTTAAGTTTTATCGGCATATTCATCTTGGCAGCGTCTAGGGCAATCGTAGATTTACCGCCTTTTGGCTATCCGTTGATGAAAGTGGCGG
>CAZNWL010000115.1:0-4150 GCA_964577045.1 uncultured Planctomycetia bacterium
TGCCCGCAACGCAGGTCTTAGCTTTTGCCCCCCCCCATTTTTTCAGCATCTTTGCCATCTTATCGCGCTGGACAACGCCGGTAATAGCTCTAGCGGTCTCATTAGTCGTATATTTATTTTCTTTTAAATAATGGGCTATTTTCTCCCATTCGCTTACCATGCGTTCATTTAATAAAATAACCCTTACGGCATCTTGGAAAAGTGGATAGGTCCAGAAAATCGGCGGATATAAATTGTTTGTATTCATTTCATTGCGCATTGCACGCACGCCTTCATTTTGGTCTAGATTCGGCGGCGAAGGAAACTCGCGCAGATGCTTTACCAACAAATCATTGCGATATCCTTCTGCGCGCACGCGTCCAATATTTCTCGGGGTTATGTTGTAAGGAAATAAGCCGGGATTTTCAACCTCGACTCTATCTTCATATATTTTAACTTCAATATCACGCTTAATGTAATAATCTCGGTGGATAACCGCGTTAGTAATCGCTTCTTTTACCGCTCTTTCGGGAATCTGATATTGCGTTTTGAAACCCGAAGGTATACGGATACCTGTCCGCAATAAAGTTAATACATATTCATGCGCATCGCTAATCTGTTTGACCAATGGCCCTTGTATAGTTTTAGGCACGCCGATGAGGTTAGGCGTTTCCCCGATAGTTTCCACGGTTCCAGTGTATTGAAATACCCTTATCGCGCATTTGGTTTCTGTTATATCGCTGGGATATTCTGCGAATAAAAGAGCAGCCGCTAAAGTAGGCAGAAGTCTTTCGTCTTGGTTTTTACGCGCCAGACCTGTTTTTTCTAAAATATCTTCGATATTGCCGGTTATCTTTCTGGCTTCCCGCCATTGGTCAAAATAAGAAGTTTGCAATAGCCTAAAGTCAACATCCACCAGATTCTTATCGGCCTTCTCAAATCCTTTTGCGTAAGCAAATTTCACAACTTCGTGTGCGGTTAATTGGCGGTTCCCTTTTTCTTGGCGCATAAATACATGATTATTGATTGAACGAAAACTATCAGCAGCCTTAGGGATAAATACCAATGAAATCCTTTTTTTAACTTCTGCTACTTCAATAATCTCGCCCGGCCAGATACCGCTTAATGGCGGGACGATACGAGCAATTTCTTTGCTGATATTGTCGAAGAGTTCAAGGTTTTCTTCAATGCCGAATATCCTATCGAAACTTTTTAATTTTGTTTTTTCCGGATCGTCAACGCCTAAAATTATTACCCCTCCGTCAGTATTGGCCATAGCAACAATGGTTTCCAAAATTCTTACCACGTCAGCTTTTTCTTCTCCGCCCAGCCGTTTGAATTCAATATTTTGGCTTTCCGCCGGTATTTCTAAAATGTTTTGGAGAAATTTACTATTGTGATTCATGATAAATTACCAAAGTTTTTTACAGAAACTCTCCTCAAACACCTATACTGCCCCGCTTTCATCGGGGCGTGTTATCACCATCTTGGATTTGTTAGTCTTTTGCCATAGTTTTAGATAGCGGCGCTTGTACGTCCGCTGGAATCCCGTTTTTTCAGCGATAGTGTCCTCAAGTCAGAGGTTTAATTAACTTTTAGGGTTTTTAGGGTAAAGGCGCGAAATTTGTCGCGCCAGAATACCCTACGATCAACAATTCACATCAAGGGAGTGGTATAATATACCCCAAAGGAGGCCCACATTGGACACTATTATGAACACAAACCCAAAGAAAGAACGATTGAAACTAACTCCCCAGCAGCTCTACGAGATATATCTGGAATGCAATGCTCCGGGTGCGCCGGTAAAAGAGATACTCGCGCGCTACAATCTCAGGCCATGGGACCTGATTGCTATACGCAAAAAAATCAAAGCTGCGGCCTTGGAGGTCCTGGCCAATCCAGGAAAACCCGGCAGACGGACGCAGGTCGTATCCGCAGAAGAGCATCGAAAAGTATCCAAAGAGCTGAACGAAACCAAAGACGCGCTCTCTGCCGTAGGGCACGAGCTGGCCTTGTTAAAAAAAGGACGAGTTAGGGTTTAAAGGCCCGCTCACGGGTCATTTTAAACGCGAAACCAAAGAAGCCGTGGTGGAAATTATCAAAGAATCCACGTCAAAAGGCCTCAGCCAGAAGAAATCCTGCGAGATGTTCGGGATAAACCCGAGAAAGTTTCGCAGATGGGCTAATCCTGGGCCGTCAAAACCGCGCACGGCCTGGAATAGACTGCTTCTGCATGAATGCCGTGCTATCGAAGAAGCTGCCTGGCTGCCTGAGCTTATGGGTAAACCGATAAGCCATATTTATGTCTATGGCCATGAATCTGAAAGGTTTTACGCCTCTTTATCCACGGTTTACAGAGTACTTAAGGCTAAAGATTTGGTAAAACCTATCACGTATCGCCGGCGCACAACACCTTACATCAGTGCGCATGCGCTTTTGGATGAAGGGTTCTCGCTGCTTTGCTACGACGGCACACAACTTAGGACGGATACGGGCGTAATTGTCTGGGCTATTCCGGTCATGATTTTGCCGCAAAGGTATCTTTTGCATATCGGGCACGCGGTAGGCTCAATCTCTTCGGCAGACCTTGTGCGGACGGTGCAAGAAGCCCATGCGCTTATACCGGAACAGCTTACTCTTAAGCTGATAGCTCATTGCGACAGAGGCTCGGCCATGAAGGCCCGCTTTACCAAAGAAACTATCAAAGAACTCTTAGGCGCGGCCGTGCATTTTGGCAGGCCGCACACGCCTGACGATGAGGCGTGGATAGAATCTTTTATCAAGACACTCAAATATCACAGGGAAGCTCCGCAGTCATTCGCTCTCGTTAGTGACATCCTGCGCTGGCTTGAGCGCTTCCCGGATATTTATAACAATGATCCGCATAGCTCGCTGGGCTACGTTACTCCACTCCAGACACTGGCGGGTCAGAGGGAGGTGATACTAAATCAAAGAAAACAAAATCTTGCTCTCGCTCGTCTGCTGCGCTATACTGCCTGGCAGACAAATCGGCATAGCTTGACGCAACCATTAGAAGCAGCTATGCAACCGGCTTGAGGTCAAACTCGCTGAAAAACTCCGGAATAGATTAGAATAATTCTTTAATTTATATAAGTTTTTATGTTCTTTTTCAAAACAAAATTGCTCATTCCTTTGCTCCGGCCTGCTTGAGCATTCTAATAATTTCACTATACCCATTTTTAGTTGCGAGCCCTAAGGCTGTCGAGCCATCATTATCGATAACCTCGACATCAGCGCCATGGGCCAACAAAATATCAACGATCTCGCTGTGGCCTTCTCTTGCTGCCCATATCAATGCTGTCCTGCCAAAATCATTTTTAACATTAACATCAGCACCTGCAACCAGCAAGATCTTAACCATGGTAATCTCGCCGCGTTCGGCCGCATCTAAAAATTTACGGTCGAGGCCAAAAAAGTCGGGGGCAATCTGTAAAGCTTGGTTGTAGTCAGCAACGGCTCGGTTGAAATCACCTTTCTTGCCATAAACATTACTACGGTTCCAGTAAGTTTCGGCTAAGCCTAGATCAACCCGTAACGACTGGTTGTAAACAGTTATAGCCCGGTCGTAGTCCGTCATAGCCCGGTTAAGGTCTCCTTTATTAAAATAGGCTTCACCGCGATCTTTGTAGGCTTCGGCTAAATTAGGATTAATCTGTAAGGCCTGATTGTAATCATCGATAGCCCGGTTGAAATCCCCTTTAGCAGAATAAACTTGAGCACGATTGTAGTAGGCTATGGCAAGGTTCGGCTCAATCTGCAAAGCCTGGTTGAAGCTCAAGAGTCCTTCATCCAATTCACCTTGTTCATAATAAACGCTTCCGTGATTTAAATATATGGCAGGTGTTAGACTATAATTATCACTTATGTAAATGTAAAAATAAAAATTAAGTACTTCTTTCAACGAATTTGGCCGCTGACCTTTTTGCCATTGTGATTTTAATCCGCACATTCTATCCGGACTAAGGCGATACTCCTCTTTGAGTATCCGATATTTCCCTTCAATCTGGTAGAAGTGTCCAAGATTCACTATTTCAAATACCTGGTTTAAAAAATCTACAAATAAAACCTCTTCGTTGTCTAAAGGTATACAGTTAAAAACATGCCCGGGTGAATAGGCAGCCTTTACATCGATATCCATTAGGTTTAAAAG
>CAZNWL010000116.1:0-4131 GCA_964577045.1 uncultured Planctomycetia bacterium
ATTTTCACGCTGCCGATTTTATTTGTGCAACGCAAGGCTAACCCGTCAATATAGGGAAATGGCCCTTTATAATTAATGACTTGCTTAACCGCAAACCGGCTAAAACATTTAAAGCTGGAAAGATACAAATCTTTCGGTTTTTCCAGCATCAGATTGGCAATCCAGTTATTAAACTGGCTGCCTAAATTTCTAAAACCACTATCCTGCTTCTTTTCATAACGGGCATAAACCACATCGTATTCTTTGTCCGAAGCTTCCTTGAGCAATTTTACGGCTTCCTCGGGAGGATTTTGAAAATCATCGTCCATGATAATTACATATTCGCCCTCTGCATAATTTAATCCGGCCATAACCGCATTATGTTCTCCGAAATTACGGGAAAGGTTAAGGTAAATTATTTTTCCCGGATATTTCCGGACTAACCCCACGCAAATCTGGTGGCTGTTGTCTAAGCTGGCATCGTTGACTAAGACTATCTGCGGGCCAGCATAGCCAAAAAGCGCGGCCAGGCGTTCAACTAAATTGGCAATAGTGGAACTTGCGTTATATACCGGAATGACAATTGACAATAATTTAACTTCTTTCATGTGATTCCTCCTAAAACTATTGTTTAAACAGCCAGCTTACTGCCGACTCCCAAACCCAGCCTAAAAAAACCGCAAAAAAAGGTATGGTCCAGATAAACTGCCTTTGAATAAACCAGTAGCTATTTTTTAAATCAGAAAGTAGTATTATAATTATCGGAGCAGCTACTAACAGTATTAGAAAACTTAGCTGCTCAACTCTATTGCGATAGGGTATCAATAAGGGGAAAATAAGCCCTAAAAGAAGGAAGTATAATTTTTTATATCTATAACCGATAAGGTTGGCTAAAATCCCTTTAAAGAATCCCAAAGCATCCTTTAAAGGGTTAGCAATATATTCGAAAGTATCTACTTGTTGATAGGTATGAGGGGAACCGAAGACACTGATAAACCATAAAGGCATGGCTATAGCTAAAATTACCGCCATGGACTTAAAGGCTTTTTTAAAAATCAACTTAAACTCGCGGCTATGGCGCACCTCCCATAAGGAAAAAAACAGGGTAAAAAAAAGTATTAGTATGCAGTATACATGAAACCAAATCGTCAGAATAAAGAAAAAACCGATTGCCAGTTTTTTGGCAAAAGTTACTTGAGGAACCGAAAGGCTCTGGGAAAAATAAAGGCAGGCTAAGCTTAAGGTGGGTAAAACTGCATAAACTCTCATCTCCAGAGCATGGTTGACCAGGTTTATATTGAAGGCAGCCACAGCAAAAACAATCAAATAGCCCAAAGTAGTCTTAAGGTATCTTTTGCAAACAAGATAAAGCAAATAAAACCCAAAAATAGTGATAATCATATGGGGTATGGCTAAACCCCATTTATTATTATTAAAAATTCTAAAAAAAGGATAAAGCAGGATATAGTCCCCTGAAAGATATGTACAATATTCGTAAAGAGGCAATTCCCGCACAAATTGTAAAAAAGAAGGTTGCTTTAATAAAGTCAACTGGAACATTTCATCAGCGGAAAATTCGCGCCTGGCCAAAGTTATTATCCTAAGATATAACCCATAAAGGCTGAAAGAACTTACTAAAATAAGGCGAAAATGTTTGTGAACATAGCTGATAGCACGGCGTAAAAATTTTTGGCTCATAGCTGAATTCATATCTTTTTCTCTGCTCCTAAATAATCTTTATACCAATGAATGGTCTTTTTTAAGCCTTCTTCCAGGGAAACCTTGGGCTGCCAATTTAATAAACATCTTGCTTTTTCGTTGGAACAGTAAAAATGCATCGTTTCTGCGGAACGGTAAGGCAGTTTCCCAATTGTCGGCCTTATCTTAGTTTCGGTCAGCTTTACAATCAAATGGGCTACTTCTGTTATCCGGTATTCCCGGCCGCTGCCTAAATTGATTATTTCGCCTATCGCTGCTTCAGTTACCGAAGCTTTAAGGTATCCGGCTACTATATCGGAAACATAATTAAAATCCCTGGATTGTTCGCCTTTGGTCATCTCAAAGCTCTCATTCAAAAGGCATTTCCTGACTAAAGATGAAATCAACATGTCGTTAATTTGATAGGGGCCGTAAGTCAGAAACGGACGCAAAGTCACTATGGGGAGTTTCTGAGTTTTATAAAGCATCTGGCAAAAATTAGTTGCGGCTAATTTTGAACTGGAATAGGCGGAAATCGGATTTTCCCTCTGACTTTCCTGAAAGGGAACTTCTCCGTTTCCATACTCTTCGCAGGTGCCGGTATTAATAAAACAATCAAAATCACATTGGCTATTCCTAAGGGCTTTTAAAATATTCAGCGTCCCTTTAAGGTTAGTCTCTATCATCTCATCAATGAGTTCCGGCGACCTATCTACATCTACCTTAGCCGCCAGATGGTATATTTTTAATGGCCTGGCCTCTTTTACTGCCTTATTCACAGAGTTAAAATCAGTTATGTCTGCCCGATAAACTCTAATTTTTGGCAAAAACTCCTTTATCCGCCAGGCTGACTCGTCCGGTTCAATAAAGACATTTACCTTAGCCCCCAAAGATACTAATTCTTTTGTCAAATGCGAGCCGATAAAGCCGTCTGCTCCGCTGATTAAAACCGGCAAATTTTTAAAATCATTAGTCATTATTTATCTTGCGCTTTGATAGCCTTATTAATCCAAGATTCTAATGGGTTATCAAACTTGTAGCGATAAATATTTTTCAAGAATTCAAAGATAGCTGAAATATGTATATTAGATTTCCCCTTTCTCCGCGGAAAAAATTTAACTGGGACTTCGGAAATTTTTAATGCAAGAATTTTTGCCTTAAGCATAATTTCCGTATCAATAAACCAGTCATAAGATTTAAGGCCAAACTTATTCAACAACTCCTTTCTAAATAACTTAGGGGTCCCGTTTACATCCCAGGTGCCAATTCGAAAAAAAGCCTGCATTAGCAAATTGCAAATTAAACTGACAATCTTTCTTTTCGGGCCGTCGCCGCGGGAAACCCTGTGCGCTTTAACTAAATCGTAATTGCCTGTTTCTGCCTTTTTAACTACCGCTATTACGTCTTGGGGATTAGTCTGGCCGTCGCCGCAGAGATAGCCGATGAATTTACCTTCCGCCAGCTCTAAACCCTTTAAAATACCAAAACCATAACCCTGATTTTTAAGAACATTAACTATTTTTATCTCATTCCTTTCCTTAGCCAAACCAGAAATTAGCTCGGGGGTTGAATCTAAGGAGCCGTTATTTACCAAGATCAGCTCATGGCTGATTCCGCTCTTGTCTAAAGCTGTAATTAAAGGTTTAATAACTGGATAGACGTTATCCTCTTCATTATACAAAGGTATAACTAACGATATATCTTTCGTCATTTTATGGCTAAGAAACCCTCAAAACAAATGTATTTAAATATAGTCATGATATCAACAAAACCGGCCCGCTTAAGCAGGTCCAAATTCCCTTGGGTGGAAAAGGGCTCTAAAACCCCTTTTAGACTCTTGGTTTTGGCAATAATTTCGTCCGGCCTGTAACCCTGGTCGAGCTTATAATCCGTATAGAGAGTCTGCATCATATCTTGAAAACGGGCGTCGCAGGCGCGTACTTTTTCAAACATTACAAAAGCTCCGCCCCAGTTAAGAGCCTGATATATTTTGTTAAATGTTTCCTGCCGGATGTGCGGAGGGACAAACTGCATAGTGTAGTAAGAGACAATAAAATCTGATGGCTCATAAGGATAGCTATAAATATTGTCCACTGCCAGCTCAACATTCTTGATTCCCTTAAGCCGTTTAGCGGCTTCTTTAATCATATCGGCCTCAATATCAATCCCCACCCATTTTACTTCCGGGCGATGCTTATGCTTTTCAACAAGTTTCTTAAGCAATACGGCGGTGGAAACTCCCAGTTCATAGCAGGTAGAATTGTTTTTTACAAAAAAAATCGCTGAGTTTACAGACTAAATCATGCCCCTCTTCATAAAAGGGGACCGAATGCCTTACGTGTTCGTCAAACGTTTTAGGTATTTTTCCGTTAAAAGCCCACGAAGCTTCTTTAGCGGTAATCTTTTCTCCTACCGACTCTAACTTAATCTTATTTTTCTTCATGCGCTACCTCC
>CAZNWL010000117.1:0-4094 GCA_964577045.1 uncultured Planctomycetia bacterium
GTTTAAAGGTATAGAAAAATACTCACTTGATTTTTTAAGCCTTTCTAAATGTTCTTTCAAAAAACTATACTGGCCGCCGGACAAAAGCATAGTTTCTATCAGCTCAAGCTGCGGAAACCCTTGCATAAAAAACTTAGCCTTAAGCAATGCCTCCTCGTATTCAGAGCGGGCTAAAGAATCATAAACTATTCCTCCCCCAATACCCATCTCGCCTTGTTTACCTTGCAGTAAGATAGTCCTGATGGCTACATTAAAACAAGCCTCGCGCTGCGGAGAAATATAGCCCATCGCTCCGGTGTAAATGTGGCGCGGCTCTTTTTCTAGCTTTCGAATTATCTGCATGGTTTTTATTTTGGGCGCGCCAGTAACTGAACCCGAGGGGAAAAGCGAGAGAAATAATTCTTTCAATTTAAGGTTATTTTTAAGGCGGGCTTTGATGGTTGAAGTCATCTGATAAAGCGTGCGGTATTTTTCAATCTCAAACAGTTTAGGAACCCAGACGTGTTGGGCGATCCGGCCTAAGTCATTGCGCAATAAATCTACAATCATGATATTTTCGGCTTTAGTTTTGGAGCTTTGTTTAAGCTCCTGCTTAAAGGTTTCGTCTTCCTTTATGGTCAAGCCTCTTTTAATAGTTCCTTTCATGGGCCGGGCAGTAATCTGTTTACCCTTAATGCGGAAAAATAATTCCGGAGACAGAGAAATTATCTGACTTTTACCGGTATCGATTAAAGCCGCGTAGCTAGAGGGTTGGGCGCGGCGTAAATTAAGATAAAAAGCCAGCGGGCTTCCGGAAAAATCAAACTTCACTTTAAAAGTAAAGTTAACCTGATAAGTAAGGCCTTCTTCTAAATATTTTTTTATCTTTTTTATCTGGCCTAAATAGTGGGAATGGCTGATATCGGGGTGTAAATTTCGTATCTCGTAGGTTTCATTTTTCTCGCTGAAGGACTCGTCCGGCTTATGGTTTTTAGAAATGATTTTGGGCTTTTTAGCTACGGCCAGCCAAGCTAAAGGGGCATTATTTTTTTTAAGCAAGGAATAAAGAGCCGGCTCTAAATAATAACCAAACTCATAAGTGAAGTAGCCGCTTAACCAATAACCCCTGTCTAAATAATCTTCGGCTTTTTTAAAAAACTCATCGAGATTGTCACCGGGATTAAAAATAAGTATGTCCGCAAAATCCGAGAAGAAAAAAGAGCTCTGGTTTTCCCGATTGAAACGTAAAGTTTCCAGAAAGATATAAGGCTGGCTCACTTTAAAAGCATTCACTTTTGCTTATGATAGATGAGGTATAAGTTTCTGGCGTAGATAAGGATTCCCAGGGACTGGCCGGCAATAAATACCGGGTCCCGGCGGTAAAGAGCGTAAAGAAGCAGAATAAATCCTCCGGCAATACTGCAATACCAGAAAGCTAAAGGGATGGTGCTTTCTTTTTTACGTTCCGAAGCCAGCCACTGGATAAAGAAACGCATGAAAAAAAGAAACTGCCCTAAAAATCCTACGATCACCCAGATAATTTCAGCGCCGGTATTGAGCTTCATTTTTTCATCATCCTTTTTTTAAGCTGATACACTCTCCAGAGGTCAAAACCGCCCTGCCAGAGGCGGCGTGAATTTCCGTATTTTGAAGAACCGAATTGGCGCTTCCGGTGTTGGACATCGACTTCCTTCACGCTAAAACCTTGTAATCTCACCAAAAAGGTGAAAAAACGGTGGAAGTTGCGCACCGCAGGCATAGCCTCGATAGTTTGGCGCTTAAACATTCTCAAGGAACAGCCGGTATCCTCGGTGGTGTCGCCTAAAACCAACCTTCTAAATATCTTCGCTATCTTTGAGCCGGCTTTTTTAGCGAAACTGTCTTGCCGTTCTTGACGGATGCCGGTGATAAAATCATGCGTCTGGCAAAAAGGTATAAGCCGGCTGATTTCCGCAGGCGGATTTTGTCCGTCGGCGTCTAAAGTCAAAATCCAAGTGCCTCTTGATTTTTTAAATCCGGCTAACAGGGCTTCTGACTGGCCGTAATGACGTTCAAAAGAAACTACTTTTACTTCGGGGTATTCTTCGGCCAGGCTTTTTAAAATTTTTCCTGAATGGTCGGTGCTCGCATCATCAACGTAAATAATTTCGTAGTCGAATCCGGTTTTATCTACAGCCTCCTCAATTTCTTCCTGTAAAATCGCCAAATTATCCGCCTCATTAAATACCGGAACTACCACTGATAAGTCCATAAATTCTAAAATTAGCGGTTAATTACCATGAGATAAACTTTATAATATTTATCTTTGGAATGTTTATAAAGCGCCTGCTTTACTATTTCCGTACGTTCAACTTGAATCTGGTAACGCGGCAGAATTTCCGCCAACTCCCGCGGTACATTGTACCACCAGGTATCACCCCAAATCAGCAATATCTTATCATAGGTTTTAGGCGCCACAAAATAAGTCCGGTGTGTGAGGACCAGCGAATCCTTAAACTCAAGCTTTATATCTGCGGCCACTTCAGTGTCACAGGAAAGTACAAATCCCCGGTCAAAGCCTTCCTGACGTATCTGGGGGGCTAATTCACTGATCGGATAGTGCAGGCTTTTATAGCCAAAAGTACCAGGGAACCAAGCGCAGGCGACCAGCATCAGAAGCTGTATAAAAGCACAAATCGCGATAACCCAAAAACAGGCCTTTATCCTCCTTTCCGAAATACCTCGGCTTTGCGTCCGCAAAAGAAGATAAAGCGGAAAAACAAAAAAGGTTAATTGTAGCCAACGCTCTTCAAATTTTTCGATTTTAAAAAGTACTACCCAAATAACCAGAAGAATAAGGGAAAAAATAAAAAAGCGCTCAAGCAATTGCTTAAATAGACGTAAAGATTCATCGGCGGGTTTACTCTTCAAAAAAGTTTTGGGGAAAAAAATCAAAAAAATTACTAAAAACGGCCCGGCAATAGCCAACAACTGGGCTAAAAAGAGCAGCACTCCTTTAACTTGTCCGCGGTAAGCCTGAATCTGGTTTAAGCGAGTGGTAATTTTTTCGCTGTTAGTAATAACCCAGAAAAAATGCGGTGCACTGATTACCAACGGAAGAAAAACTACCCAAAGTATTCTTTTGTCCAGCAGGGCTTTTCTTGAACTTTTTTGGCTTAATCCGGCTAAGAGCAAAGCCAGAATAAAAATCAAATAATTATATTTAGAAATAATCCCTAAACCTGTAAAAACTCCTAACCATACATAGTACTTTGTGGAGCGCGTGTTTAAAAGCCTTAGAAAAATAAAAAAGCTTATAGAGCAAATGGCCAGGGCTAATGTGGCATGGGTCAACTGGCGCATAGACTGCCAGCCATAAGTATGTGTAAGGAGTAAAAGGAGCGCAGCTAAGCCTGCCAGCTTGTCGTTTTTAAGAAGCAGCCGGCTGCTTTTAAACAAAAAAACGTAGATGATGACAAATAAAATATTCTTAAATAAGCTTAGCGAAAAAACACTTAGCCCGAAAACAGTAAAAAATATTTTTTGCAGCCAGACATAAAGCGGAGGCTGCGGCCCATAGCCTAAACTTAAAAATTGAGAAAAAAGTACTTGTTCTGCTTCGTCAAACTCTAAAGAACCGGAGATGAAAGTGCGGACTATAGTATGTAGGATAAAATAAATGAAAATTAGAAAAATAAATTTTTTCTCAAAATCCAGGCTCTGAAAAAATTTTTTTATTTCTGGCATTTGGGGCAGAAATACGTGCCTCTTCCGCCGAGGCTCATCCTCTTGATCGGGGTTTTACAAACCAAACAAGGCTTATCTTGCCGGTCGTAAACCTTGTGGTATTTTACGTAATCCCCGGGCTCGCCGGATAATTGCACATATTGGTCTACGGAAGAACCTTTGTAGCGGATGGCTTCTTTTAAGGTTTCTTTGAGCGCCTGATAAAGCGCTTCTTTTTCTTTATCGGAAAGGCTTTGCGCCGGTCGTTCCGGATGGATTTTTGCCCGAAAGAGCGCTTCCGCAGCGTATAAATTGCCTACGCCGGAAATAAAAGTTTGGTCCAGCAAAAGCGGCTTGATTTTTGTTTTTTTCGCCGCGAGCATTTTCTTAAAACTTTCTAAACTTATATC
>CAZNWL010000118.1:0-4087 GCA_964577045.1 uncultured Planctomycetia bacterium
TCCCGGATGCGAGCCTGTCGAGGTTCATCATCACGAAAAGCTGCTTGAGGTTGACCCGGCTTTTGAATATACGGCTAAAAAAGAAGGTTTTTACAGCGAAGAGTTGATGCAGAGTATTGCCCGGGGCGAAAGTATTCAGTCCAAAGATAACATCACTGACGATGTGAAAAGAATTTTTAGAACCGCTATGGAAATCTCGCCCTTCTGGCATATAAAAACACAAGCTGCTTTTCAGGAGTTTACCGACAACGCTGTTTCTAAAACTGTGAATTTATCTAATAGCGCAAGCGTTGATGATGTTAAAGAAGCCTACTTGCTTTCTTACAAACTAGGCTGTAAAGGCGTTACTGTTTATCGGGATGGTTCAAGAAGCGTTCAGGTGCTCACCGTAGACAATGCCGATAAAAAAAAAGACGCAAAAGATAAAGAGGCTTCAGGATATTCCTTAACAGTGCCTTATCCTAAGCCGCGTCCGGAAGTCATTTTAGGAACTACCACCAAAGTTACCACTGGCTGCGGTAACCTTTATATTACCGTTAACCAGGACGAAGATGGCAACCTTTTTGAAGTTTTCACCCAGATGGGTAAAGCCGGAGGATGCGCTGCTTCGCAGCTTGAAGCTGTCGGAAGGTTAGTTTCTTTGTCTCTACGCGGCGGAATAGATATTAAAGTTGTGGTTGAACAGCTTAAAGGGATTAGATGCCCTTCTCCTTCCTGGGATAAGGGTAAAAAGATTTTTTCCTGTGCCGATGCCATCGCCAGAGTTTTAGAAAAAAGATGCACGGATCAGAGGCAAATAGCTAAAATAGTTGCTCCGCCGGCTAAAAAACCAGAGGAAGCTAAAGTAACCGCTAAAGTTACCGCCAGCGACTCGCCTAATGTAGTCGGGGTTTGTGTGGAGTGCGGCTATGCGCTTAGGCATCAAGAAGGCTGCTTAGTCTGCGACGCCTGCGGCTATTCTAAGTGTTGAGTCCGACCATGATCAAATTAGTTTTACTGCGCCACGGAGAAAGTATTTGGAATTTAGAAAACCGTTTTACCGGCTGGACAGACGTAGGCTTATCTGCTAAAGGCATAGAAGAGGCCCACGAGGCTGCCCGCTGGTTTAAAAAAGAAGGTTTTGTTTTTGATTTAGCTTATACTTCGGTATTAAAACGGGCTATTTCCACTCTTTGGTTAGTGTTAGAAGATATGGATTTAATGTGGATCCCAGTGCTTAACTCCTGGCGTTTGAATGAAAGGCATTACGGAGCGCTACAGGGATTAAATAAACTCGAAATGGTCGAAAAGTATGGAGAGGAACAGGTGCTTATTTGGCGCAGAAGCTACGATGTCCGGCCGCCGGCTCTGGCTAAGGATGACGAGCGTTCTCCGGTCAAAGACCCGCGTTATAAAGATTTGAAACCCAATGAAATTCCTTTAACCGAATGTTTGAAAGATACGGTTAACCGTTTTCTGCCTTACTGGCATGAAACAATTGCTCCGGCTTTAAAAAAAGGCAAAAGAATTATCATTTCTGCGCATGGGAACAGTTTAAGAGCTTTAGTCAAATACCTTGACCAGATGAGCGATGAAGCAATCGTAAAGTTGAATATTCCTACCGGAATCCCTCTTGTTTATGAGCTGGACGAAAATTTAAAACCCCTTAAGCATTACTACTTAGGCGATCCCGAAGTCATCAAAGCCGCTATTGATTCCGTAGCCAAACAAACCAAAAAACAGTAATTTTTACTCCGCAAAAACAAATTTTGCTGCAAAATTTGTTTTTGCTTCGTAATAATTGATTAAAATTCAAAAATAAAAATTTGGGCGCGCAGATATGCGAAATTGGCCACTTTAGTGGCCCATCCAGGCTAATTCAGCAAAATGAGCGATGCGAGCACCCAAATTTTTGATTTTTGAATTTACAATTTGTGATACAATTTTACCCTATGGAAAGATACGATGTTATAGTTGTGGGTGCGGGGCATGCCGGAATAGAAGCGGCGTGGTCAGCGGCTAAACTGGGTTGTTCGGTTTTACTTTTAACCCTGGATATTGAAGGAATCGGAAAATTATCCTGCAACCCGGCAGTGGGGGGGGTGGCTAAGGGCCACTTAGTGCGGGAAGTTGACGCATTGGGAGGCTTAATCGGCAAAATTGCCGATACTTGCGCTTTAGGCTATCGGATTTTAAACCGCAGCAAAGGCAAGGCCGTCTGGGCCACCCGGGCGCAGGTGGATATGCAAGCTTATCCCAAGACTGCGAGAAGCTTCTTAGAGGAAAACAAAAATATTAAAATTTTTCAGGCAAAAGTCAGTAAAATCCTGGTTAAAAATAAAAAAGTTTACGGAGTGGAAACTAACTTTGGCGAAAAGTTTTTGACAAAATCAATAATCATCTCTGCCGGAACATTTTTAAAAAGCACCATCCATATCGGCTTAAAGAGTTTTTCCGGCGGCCGGCTGAACGAAGAGTCTTCGGATGAGCTTTTTGAAAGTATAAAAAAGTTAGGCTTTACCACTAAACATTTTAAAACCGGAACCTGCGCCAGGCTCGATGCACGGACGATTGATTTTTCTAAAATGATTGAGCAGTCTCCCGATTTTGACGTAGTGCCTTTTTGTTTTTCTAATGAGACGGTTTCTCGCGATGCTTTAAGCTGTTTTATCGCCCACACCAATAAGAAGACCCACCAGATTATTAAAAAAAGCCTTAAATATTCTCCGTTATATACCGGAAAAATAAAGGCGCGCGGCGTGCGTTACTGCCCTTCCTTGGAAGATAAAGTGGTTAAATTTTCCGACAAGGATAAACACCAGATTTTTCTTGAACCGCAAAGCCGAAGTTTTAGCGAAATTTACCCTAACGGCATTTCCACTTCTTTGCCTTTAGCAGTCCAGTTAAAATTTATCCGCAGCATAGAGGGTTTAGAGAAGGCCGAAATTTTACGTCCCGGATATGGCATCGAACACGGCTTAATTGACGCACGCCAGCTAGAGCCCACTCTTGAGGCCAAAAAAATTAGCGGCCTTTATTTTGCCGGCCAGCTTAATGGAACTACTGGATATGAAGAAGCCGCAGCCCAGGGAGCAATTGCCGGAATCAATGCCGCTTTGTCCGTAAAAAATAAAAAGCCGTTTATTTTGGAAAGAAACCAAGCTTACATCGGAGTCTTAATTGATGATTTGACCAAAAAAGGCACTGATGAGCCTTTTCGCATGTTTACTTCCCGCAGCGAATTCCGCCTTTCGCTGCGGGAGATGAATTCAGGATTAAGATTAGGACCTGCTGCTTATCGGCTTGGCCTTTTGTCAAAAAATGAATACCGTAAAATTTTAGATAAAAAGTCTCAAATCGAAGCCGGGCTTAAAAACGCCAAAACTACGAAGATTGTTTTCGATAAAAAGCCCACATCGGTTTATGAAGCTTTAAAACGGCCAAAAGTTACTTTCGAGGAAGTTAGAGATTATTTCGTTCCTGCGCCGGATTTAATGGTAGCCAGGGAAATAGAAGTGCTAGCTAAATATGAAGGTTTTTTACAGAGAGAAGCTAACTGGCATAAAGAAATGGAGAGGTTTGACAAAATAAAACTTCCCCAAATAGATTACGCCAAAATCCCTTCACTTTCCAAAGAAATAATTGAGAAGCTTAAAATTTTTCAACCGAAAACTTTAGGCGAGGCTTTAAAAATAAGCGGCGTCACTCCGGCAGCAATTTTAAATATTTATAATTATATTAAGGCTAAATAATTACCGATATACTCAGCTAATTTAGCTGTTGCCTCAGAAGGAGAAAGCAGTCCTTTTATATTTTTCAATTTTTCTTTTAACTGGTTATATTTTCCCTGGTTTTTTAAATAATCGCAGGCAAGTTCGGCTATAGTGTTGGGGTTGGCATCTTTTTGGAGGAGTTCATCAACTACTTTTTTCCCCGCTAGAATATTCACCATTCCCACAAATTCGCTGCTGACCATGCGTTTTAAAATCTGCCAGCTTAAAGGGTTGACTTTATAAATAATCAGATAAGGCACGCCGAGTATAGCTATTTCTACGGTGGCTGTGCCTGATGAGGCAATGATAAATTTTGACTCTTCTAAAGCCCGATA
>CAZNWL010000119.1:0-4087 GCA_964577045.1 uncultured Planctomycetia bacterium
TTTAACATATCCCGCCAGATAAACAGGCGGAAAAAAATATTGGCCGTGCGGTCATCGGAAGACACCCCTCCCAAATCTGCAATATCACTGAAAGGATCATATTTTTCATCTTGAACAAGAAATTCTTCCGATTGCGGTTTTTCTGGCAACTTTGATTCGACGATGCCTAATCTCTTGTGGGGTTTAGAGAATTCCGGATTATATAATACCACTCTACCGCTGCCGCGCTCACTGATTGTGTTCTCGATAATTTCGCGCATTTTAGCGCTTTTCTTTCTTCGTTCAATAACCCTATCGTGGGCCTGATAAACATCTTTAAACTGTTGGAAACGCAAAACAGCTTTTACCGATGCTTCTCTGGATACCTTTAGAAATCCAGCAAAAGCAATTAAAATTATAGCTAAAGAAACGGTTATTTTATAGCTATGCTTTATGCGTATAGCAAAAGGGACCGTAACCGCAAGATAAACTAAAGCTAAAATATTAGCTGTAAGCATTGTCCGGGAAGTATAGAAAAAATTCCGGTAAGGAGTAAAGGCTAACAGGGCTAAAAATAACAGGCAGCGTATTTTCTTGTTGGGATACGCCTTTATTAAAATAATGGACAGAAAAAAACAGGTTAATATAAAATTATAATTAAAAGAATTCAAGCGGACAAAATTAACCAAAGCGGCAATGAAAATCAGGATTAACCCGGAAAATAATATTTTTTTTCGGTTAAAAAAATCTCGGCGGTAAAAAAAATAACCTGCCAGCATAAATAAAGGGTAATAAAATAAAGCAGAATGCCTTAAAGCTAACAAGCCCCATTTCGTATATCCATATAGAGCCTTGATTAAGAAAAAAAAGCAGTAAAAAAACAGGCCATAATGCCAAATCCCGGCTTTGGGAAAATTATTTAGGTATTTTAAAAACAGTAAAAACAAGCAAAAGCCAAGCAATATTTCTCCAACAAAAATAGGAAAATTCAGACCGGGTAAATTGATATGCAGTTCGGCAAATGTCCTGATTGCTAAAATATAAGCTAAAGAAAAAATACCTAAAAGATACAGCCCTAAATAATCTATTTGTTTAAGGTTTAGATTTTTAATCCACTTCATATTTGTACGGTTTACAAAATTTCTTTAAATGAGCGTAGCTTATCCCAAATAGGCTCCAGAAAGGTATGGCTGTATAAGGCAATTCTAAAATCATTAAGAAATTAGCGGCTAAAAGCCAGTTTAACAGAGCTGCAGACAATAAAATTCCGTTTAAGGATTGGGTTTTAATGGATTGTTTTATTAATTTAAACAGAAAAACGAAAGCCGTCCCGATAAACAGGATACCAAGGAGTCCGGCACGATAGATGATTTCTAAATAGGAGTTATGCGCAGCTATCCAGCCGTCTCTTGACCAATCCCCTACTGCCCAATAAAGATATTCTATGCTTTCGGAACGGAAAGGCTTGCCAAAATCAAAACCAGCCAGCCAAACCGAAGGATTAGCTTTTCTTAAATCCTTTAACATATCCCGCCAGATAAACAGGCGGAAAAAAATATTGGCCGTGCGGTCATAAGTTTTTTCAAGATATTGCACATATGCTAACGTCTGTCCTGATACAACCTCTATAAAAAGATTCGGCGTAGCCATACCTATATCGATTCCTTTCGTAATGCCGCCCTTTTTTTCGCCCTTGACAATATCTTTTATCAGCTCCTTTGACTGCCCAGCTGACGACTGCTCAGCTGAAAGAATTAATTTCTTCTCGCTAACCTTCTCCGGCCTGTATATCCTTATGCTTGTATCTTTAGTTATTCTCTCGATAATCCCTTTCATTTCAGAGCCTTGCTTCCGGGCAATAATTAAGGCATCGTAATCCTGGTACTGGCGGATTAAGCCTTTAATGTTAGCCAGAGGTTTTATATTTTTATCACCGCTTCTTAATAAAACTCCTGCGGATAAAAATAGGCTTATGGCTATAACTACTGCCAGCTTATAGCTTTTCTTTATTTTCAAAGTAAAAAATAAAGCTGCCGCTAAATATATCAAAGTAACTATGTTGGCTAAAAACTGAGTCCGGGAACCATAAAAAATGTGCTGGTAAGGGAAAAAAATAAACGGCAGGAAAAATAAGTATTTAGTAGTTTTGAAAGGGTAATTTTTTATAAGAAGGATAATTAATAAAAGGCAAGTTAAAAAGAAATAATCATAGAAAAAAGGTGTCAATACGACTATAATCAATGATAAAGCTAACACTGCCTGCTTGTTTTTACTAAAAAAATTCGGCTGGTAAAAAGTGTAGCTAAAAATCGCAAACAAAGGGTAATAGAAAAGGGCGCTATGCCTAAAAGCAAGCGGCCCCCATTTAAAATATCCGTAAAAAGCTTTGGCCAGGAAAAAAAGGCAGTAAAAAAACAGGAAATAATGCCAGAGTTTGACTTCGGGCGGTTTCTTTGGCCATTTTAGAACCAAAATAAGTAGACAGATAAAAAGCAGGATTTCCCCCACGAATACCGGAAAATCCAAAAAGGAAAACTTTATATGGAGTTCGGCAAAGTCGCGGAAGAAAATAATATAAGCAAGAGAGAATAAGCCGAGAAGAGAGAGCCCGAAATTATCTAAAAGCCTATCCCGTTCTATCTTTTCGCCTATCCTTAACTTTTTGAAAAAATTTATCATAGCTTTACAGCCCGAAATTACGAAAAACTTTTTTAGTCACTAAAAACCGCAAACTCTTCGGCGCCAGCATACAATAAAGCATTAAAAAAATTGGGATCGGGTTAAGCTTATTTTTAATAATTGCCAGCAATAACTCCTCTTTCGCCCTTTTAAAATTTCCAGTTAATAAATAGCTCAGGGCGGAGCGGTAATAAAGATTTGAAAAGGCTTTATTTTTTAACCCTAAAGGCAAGCAAGGATTACGGGAAAAACTTTTTTCTAAAACTATGGATTCTTCTTTCTTAACTTGTTCAATATGCTTGAAATTATAACTACTGGAAATCCGATAATAAACCAAAGGCTCATTTATATAGCCGGCTTTATAATTTTCCGCTAAACGCAGCCACATATCCCAGTCTCCGGGAGTAAAAATTGTTTCGTCAAAGCCTCCGGTTTTATCAAAGCAATTCTTGCGTACCACTACTGTAGAATTACAAATAAAATCCCTCAATAATAAATCCCTAACAAGTAAGTTTTGCCGGCTTAAACGATGAGAAAAGCTGCGTAAAATATTATCTCTATCATCTACAAAATAGGCGGCGCTGTGGACAAACCCATAATCAGGGTGTTCTTCCAAAAACTTAACGCTTAACTCAAGTTTTCTAGGCAAATAAAGATCATCGCAATCAAGCAAACCGATATATTCTCCTTGAGCTAAACTTATGCCCAGATTTCTTGCGCTGCAAGCACCGCTGTTTTTCTTATAAACATATTTTATTTTATCTGTATAGGGTTTAAGCAGTTGAGCGGTGTTATCGGTTGAGCCATCATCAACGACAATGAGTTCGATATTCTTATAAGTCTGCTTTAATACGCTCTCAACCGACTTAACCGTCAATTCAGCTTTATTGTAAGCCGGAATAACTACGCTTACCTTCTTCATGATTTTTTAGCGGTGGTTATTATTCTCAATATATATTTTTAAAGAATCTCTCCAATCCGGCATATTATTAAGGCCTAATAAATCTAACTTATAATTACTCATCATTTCGGAACGGGGCCGCGGTGCCGGCAAAGGAAATTGGTCAGAGCTCACAGGAATAAGTTTAACCTTATCTTTTAAATCCATAAATTCCACTATCTTTAACGCAATATCATACCGCGAAGAAGTGCCTTTATTGGCCATATGGTAAAGGCCAAAGCGTTCAGTATTCAACAATGCCATAAAATTAGCGGCAAAATCTTTAGTAAAAGTCGGGCTGCCAAACTTATCAGAAACTGCTTTCAACTCTCTCTTGCCTTCTTTTAGCTGCTTTACAATCTTATAAACAAACTTTTTATCGATTTCCCAGCCGCCAACCATCCAACCTACCCGGATAATAAAATATTCTTTAAGCAGGCTTTCCGCTATTTTTTCCCCCTCTAGCTTGCTTCTCCCATATATGTTAAC
>CAZNWL010000120.1:0-4026 GCA_964577045.1 uncultured Planctomycetia bacterium
TGTTTAAATCAAGGTAGGCCGAGGAAAGAGAGCTAGAAAAGGTCGCTGTCCCCTTTTCCTTTCCAATATTGCTTTTGTCGGAGGAACTGCCCTAAGAGTAATTTATGACCTGCATCGTTTTTCCGAAGATTTAGATTTTTCGTTGATTACCAGTAAGGGTTATAATTTTTCCAAAATCATAACAAAGTTAGAGCAGGAATTCAGTTTATCTAATCTGGAATTGGAAACTAAAACAAATATTAGTAAAACCGTGCATAGCAGTATGCTGAAGTTTCCTAATCTTATGAGAAGGCTGGGTATTTCTAATTTATCCGGCCAGAAGCTATCAATCAGATTGGAGATTGACTCTAAGCCCCCGGCTGGTTGGGAAGTAGAAAATACGGTTATTAATAAAGTATATTTACTAAATGTCACGCATTTATCGCTATCTTCCTTATATGCGACCAAACTCCACGCTTGTTTTTTCAGAAAGTATGCCAAAGGAAGAGATTTTTATGATTTAGTCTGGTATTTGGGGAAAAGAGTTACGCCAAACTACACTTTATTAAATAACGCGGTCAAACAGACGCAAAGCCGGGATTTAAAACTTTCTCCTAAAAATATTGCCGATTTTCTCCTCAAGCGGTTGTCAAAAGTTGATTTTAGTATTATCAAAAAAGATGTTGAGAGATTCTTGGAAGATAAAAGTGAGTTGGCGCTTCTAAACCAAAAGACCATTTCTAAGGCGATTATTGATGTTTTTAAATAATAAATCGTTTTTACAGCTTCAAAGGAAAAGGTAATAGCACCCTGCCTTGATGCTTCGACTGCGTCCTTCGATAAACTCAGGACTCGGCATGAGCGTAGTCGAAGGCCTTCGCTCAGCATCAACCCTGAACGAAGTCGAAAGGGTTGATTTTCCTCGTTAAATATGTTATTTTTGATAATATGCCCTTGAAAAAGCCCGAATTTATTGGGAAATTGCTTTTGGATAAGGGTTTAATCACTATCGAAGACCTTGAGCAGGCGCTACTGGCACAGGGAAAATCAGGCCTGCCTTTAGGTGCAACCCTTATCAGTTCAGGGTGCCTTAGCGAAGATAAGTTTTATCGGGCTTTATCCGAACAGTTCGGCCTAGCCTACCTGAAACTGAAAAACCTGCAGATTCCGCCCGCGGTTATCGAACAGATTCCAGCTAGAATCTCAACCCACTATAAGCTTATACCGATCAGTTTTGAAAATAACCTTTTGACTGTGGCTGCTTCCAACCCCCCAGATATTAATACTTTGGATGAATTGAAGCTGATGCTGAAAAAAGATATAAAAGTTGCTTTGGCCAGCGAAGCCGATATCATTTCGGCAATGCGCCAATATTACGGAGTAGGCGCTGAAACTATCGAAAAAATTACCCCCCAATCTTTAGCTCCGGAAGCTGTTGACTTATCGACCCAGTCGGCCGAAGACTTGATCAAGCCGACTGACGATGCCTCAATCATAAAATTCGTAAACCAGATACTTCTCGAGGCCCATAAAGACCGGGCTACTGATATACATATTGAACCTTACTATGATGAATTAAGAATCCGCTACCGCATAGACGGAATTTTATACGACACCAAGCTTCCGCCGAATATAAAAAATTTTCAATCAGCAATTATTTCCCGAGTTAAAATTATGGCTAATCTCAATATCGCCGAAAAACGCTTGCCCCAAGATGGAAGGATAAAAATAAAAATTTCCCAGGATGAGGTCGATTTGCGGGTTTCCATACTGCCTACGCCTTTTGGCGAAGCAGTGGTTATCCGGCTGCTTTCCACTAATATCTTTTATGGTCTGGAAAATTTAGGCCTGCTCAAGAGTGATTTAGGGTTATTTGAAAAGCTGATCCGCCAGCCGCACGGCATAATTTTTGTTACCGGGCCCACTGGTTCAGGTAAAACTACCACCCTTTACGCTGCTTTAAACAAAATAAACGACAGCGAAAAGAAAATTTTGACCATAGAAGACCCTATAGAATATCAGCTCAAAGGCATAACCCAGATTCAGGTGCATCCTAAAATCGGCTTAAGTTTCTCTAACGGTCTGCGGGCAATGCTTAGGCATGACCCGGATATTATGATGGTCGGAGAGGTAAGGGATTACGAGACTGCCGAGATAACTATCCGGGTAGCTTTAACCGGGCATTTAGTTTTTTCTACTCTCCATACCAATGACGCTGCCGGAGGCATAACCCGGCTTATTGACATGGGGGTCGAGCCGTTCTTAGTGGCTTCTTCGGTGATTGCCTTTGTGGCCCAGCGATTAGTAAGGGTTATCTGCCCGGATTGTAAGTCTGAATTCAAGCCCCAGAAAGAAGTTTTAAGCGAATTAGGGTTAAGCCCTAAAGATTTGTTAGGGGTGAAAGTTTACCAGGGTAAGGGTTGCGATTCTTGTAAGCATACCGGCTATAAAGGAAGGACGGCTATCTATGAGATTTTAGCAGTCAACGAACCGATAAGGGAATTAATACTTAAACGGGCTTCGACTGAACAGATAAAGAAAAAAGCGATTTCTCTGAATATGCATACTTTACGGCAGGACGGATGGGAGAAAGTAATCAGAGGCATTACTACTCCTTCCGAAGTCATACGGGTTACACAAAAAGAGGAGCCTTCAACTTAGGCTTATGCCAAAATTTGTTTACCGGGCCAAAAAGGATCCGTTTAACCTCACCGAAGGCGCTATTACCGCCGACAACCGGTCTTCAGCCATTGAGAAATTATCCGGCCAGGGTTATTATCTTTTATCTGTAGAGGAGTATTTAAATTCTCTTGATTCGCCTGACCGCAAGTTTTCTAAAAAAGCCAGCCTGAAAGAAATAACTATCTTCACTCGCCAGCTTTCGGATTTATTGGAGGCAGGCATTACTATCATTAAAGCCCTGGGGATTTTGGAACGACAGGTAGATAATGAATACTTAAAAGAAATTATCTCTGATGTACGCAATCATTGCCTTGACGGAAATTCACTTTCACAAGGTTTAGCCCGGCATCCGGAGATGTTTTCCGAACTATTTGTCAGCATGGTCCGTTCCGGAGAAGCTGCCGGAGCCTTGGAGAATATTTTAAAGCGTTTGGCTGATTTTAACCAGAAACAGCTTGAGATGCGCAATAAAATCAGGTCAGCCCTGGCTTACCCGCTGCTTATGGCAATAGTGGGAACTATTACTATTTGCGTGCTTTTGACTTTTGTTATCCCTAAAATGGCGGCGATGTTTGGGGATTTAGGCCAGAACCTTCCTTTGCCGACTTTGATTTTAATTGGGGTTAGTAACTTCACTAAAACCTGGTGGTGGCTGATTTTAACCGCGATTATTTTAGCCTGTTTAGCCGCCAGAGGATTCTACGGTTCTACGGCCGGCAAGCTATTAATTGACAGGTTTAAATTATCTTTGGGCCTTATCGGCGGGTTAGTCAAGAAAACCGAGTTGGCCAGGTTTAGCCGGACTTTAGCTACTCTTTTAGATAACGGAGTAGCTATGCTTGATTCTTTGAAAATAACCGCAGATACGGTTAATAATTCTTTTATCAAAGAAGCAATTGAAAAGATTTCTTTAGAGGTTAAGGAAGGCAAGAGCCTGTCAGAAGCTTTTTCTAAAAGTCAGTTGATGCCGGAATTCTTGGTAAGCATGGTGGCGGTGGGAGAAGAAAGCGGGCAGGTCGAGAACTCTTTGTTTAAAGTAGCGGAAAGTTATGAGCGCGATACGGATTCAGCAATAAAGACGATGATGTCTTTGCTTGAGCCGGTTTTGATCCTGGTTTTAGGTTTAGTGGTTGGTTTTATCGTAATCTCAATGCTTTTGCCGATTTTTGAGATAAACTTTTTAGCCCGTTAAGGCACGAATTTTTACGAATTTACACGAATGAAGGGGAGGTGTTATGGATAATTCGTCGAATCAAAAAAAGGGTTTTACTTTGGTTGAGCTGATGCTGGTTGTTATCATAATCGGAATTTTAGTGGGTATGGTGGTGCCGCGTTTAGCCGGAAGGACCGAAGAAGCCCGCATAG
>CAZNWL010000121.1:0-3982 GCA_964577045.1 uncultured Planctomycetia bacterium
AAATAGCACTCTGCCACATTATTCATCACTTGGTAGCTGGTTTCTTTGTCTTCAGTAGGAAAATCGGTTAATTTCTTAGCCAGTTCATCGGCTTCGGCCGAATATTTTGCAATACACTCATCGACTGCCTGATAAGCTTCCTGGTATTTTTTCGCCCCCCTAAGAGACCAACCCTTGCTTACGTACTCTCTAGAAGTCTGGGCATAAGCGCAAATTCCAAATTCCAAGCACCAAATCACAAAAAATATTTTGATAATTGGAATTTTGAATTTGGAATTTATTTGGAATTTGGGATTTGTAATTTGGTATTTCATTATCCTACCACTGCCCCCGCAGTTAGCCCTTTGATAAACTGCTTTTGCATTCTTATATACAAAAGAATTATCGGTAAGGCCGCTATAGTTAAAGCGGTCATAATTAAAGTATGCTGGGTTACCATCTTTCCGGTAAATTCCATAAGCCCGGCTTGCAGCGGCATATATTTTTCATCAGTAAAGATAAGCTTAGCCAAGACAAATTCATTCCAAACATTCAAGGCGTTAAAAATAACCACTACCCCTAAGGCCGGGGTAACCAAAGGCAAGCCTACATGCCACCAGATTTGCAGTTTATTGCAGCCGTCTATCCGCGCAGCATCTTCAAGGTCGCGCGGCAGCTGGTCAAAGAAAGTTTTTAAAAGATAGGTGCTCAAAGATAAGCCGATGTTGGTCATCGCGAAGATATATCCGATTTGGTTCAATAATCCCAACTGCTGAAGCAAAGCGTAAATCGGGACAAAACCAGCCGGAAGCGGTATCATCATTGCCGCCAAAAATATGAAAAAAATAATATTTTTTCCGGGAAAACTCAAGCGGGAAAACCCAAAAGCCGCCAATGACGAAACTAATACTATAAATATGACCGTAGTAAAAGTATAAATTACGCTGTTAACGATATAACGCCAGAACCCTCCTTCGACTATTACCTTATAGTAGTTCTCCCAATTTAAGGAGTTGGCAAGCGCCAAGCCCGCATCAGCGTCATATTCGCTTTGCGTCTTGAACGAAACATTAACCATCCAAAAGAAAGGAAAAATACAGGAAAGGGCTACGCTGATTAAAAAAGTATGCAAAATAATAAGAGTAATAATCTTTCTAGTTTGATAATACACCATATCTCTCCCGGACTTTTTTAGAAACAAAAAACATGGTAAATGATACCGCAATCAAAGTTACTCCTAGAATCAAGCCTTCGGCGCAGGCTAAACCGGCTAATTTGGTTGCCCCGCCGAGATGCGAAAAAATAATCATTACCGGAACCGTGGTTTCTCCTCCGGCTCCGCCATTCAAAACCAAAATCATGGCAAAGGCCTGCATGCTACCAAGGATAGTAAGCACGATAACTAAAGTAATGACCGGCATAATTAAAGGGAGGGTAATGTGGCAAAATTGTTGCCAGCTATTGGCGCTGTCGATTCTTGCCGCTTCATAAAGTTGTTCGGGGATAGTTTGTAAGCCGGCAAATAAAATCACAAAAGCCCAGCCAAAACCTTTCCAGCAGTGCACCAAAGCTGTAACCATGCGTACCCGCTCCCCGCCAATCCAATCCTGGGCAAGAAACCCCAAACCAAAATTATTCAAAAGGTTATTGAATACGTTTCTGCCGGTAGGCTCTCCGATTAAAAGCTGTTTCATCAACAAGCCGATAATAATTTCCGAAAGCACCGGTAAAATAAAAAAAACTACGCGGTAAAATTTCTTTAACCTCACGACTTTATCTACGGCTAAAGCCAGGGCAAAAGCCAGAATATTTTGAAAAGTTAAAGCCCAAAAAGTTATGAAGCCGCCGTTATACATTGATTTCCACCAGTCCTGGTCGGTCAAAACGTCTCGGAAATTATTCAAACCTATATAATAACTTTTAAAACTAAAATCTCCGATTAAATCATAATTAGTCAGGCTCAAAATAAAGCTGTAAAAAAACGGGTAGATATAAAAAATTGAGAAGATAAAAAGGGCGGGAGCGACAAAAGCAAAGCTTACGCTGTTTTCTCTCAATGAAGAGGTCATTTTTGGGAAATTTTATCCTTTTTTTCCTGGACTTCCCGGGCCACTTCCTGGGCTTTTTTCAAACCCATAACTATTTGCTGCAGGCCCCGGTCGATTACTTCAATAACTCTGGAATCTTCGTTATCCGGCCAAGTGTCCGGATGAGTGAGGCTCGTCAAATTTAGAGTCAGTTTTTTAATCCGTTCCGGCATACGGTCTTCACAACCCTTGATTGCCGGCAGATTGTTGGTTTTTTCCATCAAAAATAGCTGTTGTTCTTTTTCCGTAAACCATTTCAGGAATTTGATTGCCTCAAGCTTATTTGCTGAACGCTCATTCACCATAAAGGAAGAGCCAGAGCCTCCCCAAATTTTTACCGGATAATTTTGAGAAATTCGTGGAAGAGGGAAAAAATCATATTGAAGGTCGGGATTCAACTGTTGGTAAACGTTTATTGACCAGCTACCATTAAAGGAAAAAAGGGCCTTGCCTTTGGCAAAAGCATCCTCTGATTCCTTGTTAGTCATAGTGGCAATATTGGGGGCTAGAATACCGGAATCTTTCAAGGTCTCAAACAAGGTGAATACCTTAAGCCAATCCGGGTCAGTATAAGGAACTTTTCCTTTTATAGTCTGTAAAAATTTTTCTTCACCCATTAAATTTATTGCCCACTCCGTGGCTAAAGCATTAAGCAGCCAGCCTTCACCCCAGCCGCAGACAAAACCAAACAAATCATCTTTTCCTTTTGCTGACGCGGCATATTTTATAAAATCATCAAAACTTTCCGGCGGAGTGAGAAATCCTAGTTTATCTAAAATTGATTTATTATAAACGAACTGCATAATCGTGGTGTCTATAGGCACTGCATATATTCCCGGCTGAACCTGCGAGGAATTCCCTTCTTCAAATACTACCAGCTCTAAAGTTTTGGGGTAAAAACGGTTCCTCCACTCCCGGGAATTCTCGTCCATATAAGAAGTGAGGTCAGCGATATGCCGGGCACGGATAAACGAACCTACGGTCTTTTTTTCTCCCAGGATACCGAAAATATCCGGCAGGGTTTTTGCCCGGGCAGCAGCAGTTACTTTCATGGAATAGGTTTCGGGAGGGAAAAGTAGTTTAAACTCTACGCTTATGCCGGTGGCTTCTTTATATTTTGCGGCAAGTTCAGTAAAAGCATCTTGGCGGTCGGTCATCCAATGCCAAACTATTATGTTTTTATCTGCTTTAGAGTTTTTTGGGGAACAACCGAAAATGAGGGCGGTTAAAATCAAGGGAGCCGACCATTTAAAAACCCTGTGCATGAATTTCCTCCTTGCGCAAAAGATGTTTATTTTAACATATCTACCAAATATTGCAATATTTTAGTCGAAAACCACAGTTTTGTTGCCATAAACCAGGATTTTATGCTCCAAGTGCCAGCGCACCGCCCGGCTTAAAACTGTCCGCTCCAAATCCTGCCCTTTAAACTTCAAATCGTTGAGAGAATCCCGGTGGCTGATCCGGACAATATCCTGTTCGATAATCGGGCCGGCATCCAAGTTTTCCGTAACATAGTGGCTGGTGGCGCCGATAATTTTTACCCCCCGCGAATAAGCCTGTTGGTAAGGATTAAAACCAATAAAGGCCGGTAAAAAAGAATGATGGATATTAATCATCCGGTTATAATAGGTTTTGACAAACTGGCGGCTAAATATTTGGCCGTATCTAGCCAAAGCAATAAAGCCGATTTTTTCCTTGGCTAGAATTTGGAGCTCTTTTTTTTCCGCAGAAAGCTTATTTTTGCGGTTTTTCGGCGAAAGGAAGAACTTGATTCGGAAATCTGCGGCAATTCTCCGGGCATCGGTGTGGTTACTGATAATTAAAGGTATCTGGCAGGGAAGCTGTTTTTCTTTAAACTTAAGCAGTAAATCATATAGGCAATGCGTCGCTTTAGAAACAAAAATTGCCAGGCG
>CAZNWL010000122.1:0-3826 GCA_964577045.1 uncultured Planctomycetia bacterium
CGTTATGCGCCAGAAACCTAAAGGGCTGCGCCAAATCCCAGGTGGGAAAAGTATTCGTGCTATAACGCGAATGCACTAAAGATAAAGCACTCTTAATTGAAGTATCCTTAAAATCAAGAAAGAAATTTTCCAACTGCCCGGGCATAAGTAAACCCTTGTAAGCAAAAGTACGGCTGGAAAGATTAGTAATATAGAAAAATGATTTTTGCGCAAGATTAGAATTCCGGATTTCATTTTCTATTTGTTTTCTAATTATGTAAAGTTTTCTTTCAAAATCTAATTGCTCTTTTATTCGTGGATTCTTGGCGATAAAAACCTGCTCGATTGCCGGTTCGGAGCTTCTTGCGGTTTCACCGATAAAAGAATTATCCACCGGAACTTCACGCCAGCCAAGCAAGCACTGCCCTTCTTCCTCTATCATTTTTAAAAATATATCTTTACAGAATTTCCTTTCTTCTTTATCTTGGGGCAGGAAAATTAGACCAGTGCCGTATTCTCCGGCATCCGGCAAATCTATTTTTTGCGCTCTCGCCGCTTTTTTGAAAAAATCATGCGGTATTTGAATGAGCAAACCTGCGCCATCGCCGGTTTTAGGGTCAGCCCCGGTTGCCCCGCGATGCGAAAGCCTGCGTAACACTTCCAACGATTGTTTTACCAAGGTATTGGTTTTTTCGCCTTTGATGTTGCATAAAAAACCTACACCACAGGCATCGTGCTCAAAATGCGGGTCATAAAGGCCTTGTTGTGGTGGAAAATAACTATCTCTCATTTTATTTTTTATCGTTTGTTAATCTCTAATTTCTTTATTTTTGCCCTTAAAGTATTACGATTTATCCCCAACATCTTAGCTGCCTTCAGCTGATTGCCTTCTACCCGCTCTAAAACCGCTTCGATTAAAGGTTTCTCTATTTCCTCGACTACTGCTCTATAAATATGGCCTTCGTCAGTTTTAAGTAAAAGGCTTTGTAACTCTAATATGCGTTTACCCAGCGGGCTGTTTTGAACCTCTCCCTTTTTTACGATTTTTATTATGCCGCGGCTTTGCGGTTCATCTATAAAAGAGTACCCTTCCTTCTGCAAAGCTTCGGAAAGCAAACGGCAGATTTTCTGTTCATCGTCTAACACTAATAAAGTAATCATCTTCTGCTTAAATTATGGGCAAGGCTGATTAAAAAAATTGCCCCAAACGTTTCATTCGAATATTAAATATCAAAATAAAGGTAAAATTCGTAAGGATGCGGACGCATCCGCACGCCGTCTATTTCTTTTTTGCGTTTGTATTCAATCCAGATGTCAATCACGTCTTTAGTAAATACTCCGCCTTTGAGCAAATAGTCATAGTCAGCTTCTAAAGCGTCAATTGAGCGGCGTAACGACGCTGGCACAGTTGGTATTTCCTTAAGCTCTGCTTCGCTAAGCTCAAAAAGATCTTTATCCGTAGGTTCACCCGGGTCAATCTTGTTCTGGATACCGTCCAGGCCAGCCATAAGCATTGCTGCGAAAGCCAGATATCCATTACAAGCCGGATCTGGCGGCCTAAACTCTATTCTCTTTGACTTAGGATTGTCCGAATACATCGGAATTCTCACTGCTGCTGAACGGTTACGCGCAGAATAGACTAAGTTTACCGGAGCTTCATAGCCAGGAACCAGCCGCTTATAAGAGTTAGTGGTAGGGGCGCAGAAAGCCATAAGGCTGTTGGCATGCTTTAGAAGGCCACCGATGTAATATTTTGCAGTCTGGCTTAAAAGCGCATAGCCGTTTTTGTCATAAAAAAGATTGGTCGAGCCTTTCCATAAACTCTGATGGCAATGCATGCCTGAACCATTATCGGCGAACAAAGGCTTAGGCATAAAAGTAGCTACCATGCCTACTTTTTTGGCCATATTCTTGATGATGTATTTGTAAAGTAAAAGATTGTCCGCCATTTTAGTAAGCTTGTCGAACTTCATATCGATTTCACACTGGCCGGCAGTAGCAACTTCGTGATGATGCACTTCCACGTTAATGCCGGATTCAATCATTTTCAAAATTATCCTGCTTCTTAAATCCTGGATAGAATCATGCGGCGGAACAGGAAAATAACCTTCCTTGAAACGTATTTTGTAACCGAGATTGGGGCCCTCAATCTTACCGGTATTCCAGTCGGCTTCCTGCGAGTCGATAAAGTAATAGCCGGAATTTTCCGTCTGGTCAAAACGCACATCGTTGAAAATAAAAAATTCCGCTTCCGGGCCGAAATATACGTTATCTGCGATACCAGTAGTTTTGAGATAGCTCTCTGCTTTTTTGGCAATATAGCGCGGGTCGCGTGTATACGGCTTTCTGGTTAAAGGGTCGTAAATATCGCAAATGATGCTCAAAGTCGGCACCTCGCATACCGGATCAACTATCGCGGTTGCCGGATCAGGAATCAAAAGCATATCCGATTCCTGTATTTTCTGGAAACCTCTGATGGACGAACCGTCAAAACCAATACCGTCAACCCAAATCGAGCGCATAATATCATCCATCTGGGTTAATTCCGATGCTGGAATAGAAAAGTGCTGCCAGAGGCCGGGAAGGTCGTTAAATTTAAGGTCGATAATCTGGATATCTCTATCTTTTACCAGCTTCATCGCATCTCTTGCCGCAGTTTCATCGAAAAAACCATTGGTTAAAGGATTTCTTACTTTTACATCTGTATGCGTCTTAGCTTTCTTAGCCATATGCTACCTCCGATTAATAAAAAAAGCGTTCGCTAAACCAAAACGTTGGTCTTGCGAACGCCTTTGTCCGTATTTGCCTATTTCTGCACTACGATGTGCTTAAATTTATCCTATAGCCACTGAACCGCGTTCCTCGGTCCTAATGCGTATGCACTCTGTAAGCTCTAAAACAAAGATTTTTCCATCGCCGGTCTCGCCGGTTTTGGCGCCTTTGATAATCGCTTTAACAGTCGGCTCCACAAAATCTTCGTTTACGGCAATCTCCAGGCGCACTTTGCGTAAAAGATTACCCGTTTCTTTTGCACCGCGATAAACTTCGGTAATACCTTTCTGACGGCCATGGCCTAATACTTCACTCACAGTAATAAGATTGACTTCCTGCTTATAGAGTTCTTCTTTGACTGCTTCCAGCTTGTAAGGTTGAATTATAGCTATTACTAATTTCACGAAATCTCCTTCTTATCTACTCTAAAACAGTATATGCTCTCTCGCGATGTTGAGTAAGGTCCAGTCCCATTAATTCGTCTTTCTGCTCTACACGTATTTTGACCAACCAATCCACTATTTTATAAATAATGCCGGTCATAATAAACGTATAGGCTATAGTCGCTAAAACTGCAGTGAGCTGAACCATTAACTGTTTAGGATTACCAAAAAACAGGCCGTCGCTCGCCGCGGGATTAATTGCTTTGGAAGCAAACAGCCCTGTAGCTAAGGCACCCCAGATTCCGCCGATACAATGGACACCGAAGGCATCCAAAGAATCGTCGTAACCCAACCTCGGTTTAATTATGGCTACTGCCGTAAAACAAAAAATACTTACGGTTATACCTATAATTATCGCCGAGACCGCGCTGACATAGCCTGCAGCCGGAGTAATCGCTACTAAACCTGCGACTGCGCCGCTGGCCGTGCCAAAAAGAGTAGGCTTTCCGTTACGCAGCCATTCGATTAAAGCCCAACTTAAGCCTGCGGCCGCGGCAGCGGTATTAGTCACTACAAAAGCGTTTACTGCCAGGCCGTTTGCGGCAAGAGCGCTGCCGGCATTAAAACCAAACCAGCCGAACCATAATAAGGCTGTGCCTAAAACCACAAAGGGCAGGTTATGCGGCAAAGGC
>CAZNWL010000123.1:0-3752 GCA_964577045.1 uncultured Planctomycetia bacterium
AAGAGAAGTTCTTGATATTATTGACAATGATCCGCGTATTTTACGGCCGCTTAATTTCCCTAGTGGTGCACCTGGCCGGGGGTATGCGGTTTTAAAGGCCAGAAATGAAACCAAAATCGGCGTTATCAACATCCAGGGCCGGGTTTTTATGGAAGCCTTGGATTGTCCTTTTAAAGCTGTTAGAGCGGCAGTGGAGGCATTATCCAGTGAAACTAAAATTATTATCGTAGATATTCATGCCGAAGCCACATCAGAAAAAGTTGCCCTAGGATGGTATCTTGATGGCATGGTTTCGGCAATACTGGGAACCCATACGCACATACAAACCGCAGACGAAAAAATACTTCCTCAAGGTAGCGCTTATATAAGCGATGTTGGCATGACCGGTCCTTATGATTCTGTAATCGGCAGGAGAAAAGAAGATGTCTTAGCAAGGTTTCTTACTGCAATCCCGGTGCGCTTTGAGGTTGCTGAGAATGATATTCAGTTGCACGGAGCGGTTATAGATATCGATGAATCAACCGGAAGAGCCCGTTCCATATTGAGGGTACAAAGAAAACTTACAATATCAGAAAATTCCAAATGACAAATTCCAAATTAAAAAAGAAAAATATCTGGTTATTTCTAACTTTTCATTTATTTCTACTGGGGTTTTTATGTTTTGGTGCGGCTTTGTCCTTTGCCCAGGACGATGATCTAGAGATAAATTTGGATGTTAATTCAAGCACCATTCCTTTACCAAAAGTATTTAAACCCAATGTCGATTTAAGCGGCCGAGGTTTTTATCATGATCGGAACTACCCGCAGCAATTAGCATCCCAAGAAACACTGAATGTCTGGGGCAAGGATATAGGCTTTAACAATGCTTACAGGATTCAGTACAATCTTTGGGCAATAGGAGAATTAGCCAAAAATCCAGACGAGCAAAAAGCACTGCTGGCTAATTACGAAAATATCATCAAGCAGATTTCGGATTCAGGAGGCACGGTTCTTCTAAATATATTCGGTACGCCTTCTGGTTTAGGCAAAGTACGCGATAAAAGGAGCTCCCCATTTGACCTGCGCGCCTACAAAGGATTGATAAAAGAGCATATCCGTTATTTAAGTTGCCAGAAAAGATATAATATCTGGTATGAATTCTGGAATGCGCCCGATTCAGATGATTTTTTCCTGGGGGGAAGGCAGGAATACCTTAATTTATACCGCGTGGCTGCCGAGGCTATAAAAGAACTCGAGGCTGAAACCAAGATACATATACTTTTGGGGGGCCCGGGGACAACCTGGTGGTTTAGAAGCCCTGATGGGAACAATGTTTTAAGCCCCGAAAAGAGCCTGGTATATGCATTGATACAATTCTGCTATAATTATCGGCTGCCTTTGGATTTTATCAGTTGGCATGCTTATGCTACCGACTCTCAAGCAGAAAAGGAAATTACCGTATATCATCAAAAATCAGTTGTTGCGCTTATGCGTGATTGGCTGACGTATTTTCGTTTTGACAGGGATACTCCGATAATTATCAGTGAGTGGAATTATGACCGTGGCGCAAACCTGCTCCCTGAAAGGGAAGAAAAAGCTTTTATTACGGCAAGTTATATCCCCTGCCGTTTAAGGAATATGTATGAATCCGGCATCGACTATCAGTTCTATTATTGCCTGGAAGATTTTCAGAGCAATCCGGAAAATATAACCAGGAATGTCGGTATTTTTGGTTTTGATGCAGAACGCGCTCCTTATAAAGCTACTCCTAAATCAATATATGGTACATTCGTTATGCTTTCGCGGCTAGGGGACAGGTTTTATGTTTCCCCAAAGATAAAAGACGATTATGTCAGCGTTATTGCCACGTCAGAAAAAGATTCCGTTATTATCCTTATTTCCAATTATATCAATCCCCGGACAGGGCTGGATTATGTTTCTAGGAATCTTGCAAGCTTTAATGATTCAGAGAGGGTAATAATATTAAATTTGATTAAAACAGGAAAATTTGAAAAGGCAATGCGGCATGAAATAGAAATTGTTTCTTTGCGCCTGAATAAAAGAGTCAATAATTTATTGAAGCAGATACAACAGCTAAGCGATAAAGCGGAAAAATTTCGTAACTTTCCCCGCGTAGTTAAGCTTAGTATAAAAAATTTAAAAGACCAGGAATACCGATATCAAAGATTTATGATTGATGCATCTTTTACTGCGGATAATGCACTTGCTCCTTTAGAAGAAAAGAATTTAACTGCCTCTACATTATCTACAATGAGTATCGAAGCTAAGCCTTATTCGACGCAGTTGATTGTGATAAGCAAAAAACCCGAAGAACCAAAGACGGGTACTGAACAAACAAAAGAAACTCCTGCGCCTGTTGCAGGCGCTGCGGTAAAAGCAGAACAGAAAGATACTAAGCCCGATACAAAAGAACCAGCTGCTGTTAAGACAGAGGCAAAAACTGATTCTAAATAATAGCAGCTCACAAATTGATACGAAAATGGCAAGAGAAACAAATGATTTGTTTATGCCTGATGCAAAAACCACTAAGGCAAAACAGATTTATACGGTTTCGCAGATTACCAAGGATATTAAGATAATCCTTGAGAGCGCGTTTCCTGAAGTTTGGGTGGAAGGAGAGATTTCAGGGGTAAGCCGGATATCTACCGGCACGGTTTTTTTTAATCTTAAAGACGAATCCAGTATATTAAAATGTGTGGTCTTTTTTTCACATGCCGCAGGCCTTAAATTCGATATAAAAGACGGCATGAAGGTGATTTGTTTTGGTTCTGTGGGCGTATATGAAAAAGATGGCAGGTATCAGTTATACGTCGAGAAAATAGAACCCAAGGGAATAGGCAGTTTACAACTTGCCCTTGAACAATTAAAACAGAAACTTGAAAAAGAAGGGCTTTTTTCTGCCCAGCATAAAAAGCCCATACCGTTTCTTCCTTCGCGCATAGGCGTGGTTACATCTTTACAGGGCGCAGCAATAAAGGATATCTTGAAAGTATTGGACAGGCGCTTCAGGGATGTGCATATAATTATTAATCCTGCTAAGGTGCAGGGCGATGGCGCAAAAGAAGAGATTGCCCAGGCGGTTAATGGTTTTAACGAATACAACCAACTCTTGCCGCAAAATGAACGTATCGAAGTATTGATCGTAGGCCGCGGCGGAGGCAGTATCGAAGATCTTTGGTCTTTTAACGAAGAAATAGTTGCTAGGGCGATATATAACTCAAAGATACCCGTTATATCTGCTGTAGGCCATGAACGCGACTGGACCATCGCAGACCTGGTGGCAGATTTGCGTGCGCCTACTCCTTCTGCAGCAGCAGAAGTAGTGCTTCCCAAAAAAGAGGATTTAAAAGTAAGACTGGAAGAGCTGGCGCAAGATTTAAAAAAATCGTTCTTAGGCATAACGGTCAATTTTATGGAAGAGATAGATGATTTGGCACACCGGTTATCAATTAACATGGGCCATGTTTTTGAGTTAAACTACAATCGCCTGAATACGACGGCCAAGAAGCTTACTTTATTAAGCCCCATAGCGGCACTTAAACAATATTCCGAAAAGATACCGTCTTTGGCAAGGCAGGTGCATTCTGCTGCTTTGCATTTGTTCCAAATAAAAAAAGCTTCCTTTAGCAAGGCGATTGAGAAACTTTCAGGCCTTAGCCCGCTTAATATTCTTGGCCGGGGTTATGCAATAGCTTTTACAATGCCTGAAGGCAAAATTATAAAGAATGCCGCATCAGTAAAAGAAAAAGACC
>CAZNWL010000124.1:0-3740 GCA_964577045.1 uncultured Planctomycetia bacterium
ATTATGACCGGGTCCGAAAGGCCCTGGATTTCTTTGCGCAAAAAGCCGGCAGAGTGGAGAACCTATTTTTCAATGCCTATTATGTTACCGACGGATCGGCAGCAGAATACACCGTGCACAGCGGGCCGAATATCTGGCTGGGGATTGCCCTTGCCCACTATACAAAAAAGACGCAAGATACGCATTACCTTTATTTGGCCGAAGAAATCGCCCAGGCAATAATTTCTTTGCAGAATAAAGATAAAGATGGGGGTCTGCGCGGAGGGATTAGTTTAGAGTGGTACGCTACCGAACACAACCTTGATGCCTACGCCTTTTTTAATATGCTCTATCAGCTGACGAAAAAGCCGGAATACAGAATGGCCATGGAAAAGGCGTTAGATTGGCTTCTGAAACACACTTATGATAAAGCGGATGTGCCGATTAAGCGCGGTAAAGGGGACGCTACGATTGCTACCGATACCTATGCCTGGTCCATTGCCGCTATCGGGCCGGAAAAATTAGAGCAGCTAGGGATGAATCCGGACCGGATTATGGAATTTGCCGAGCAGCATTGTTGCGTCAATGTCAGCTATAAACGGCCCGGAGGCAACGTGGTGAAAGTGAAAGGTTTTGATTTTGCCGCTCAAAGAAACCTTGCCCGAGGCGGCGTAGTTTCTACGGAGTGGACCGCGCAGATGGTGATTGCCTTTAAGATTATGTCAGACTATTATTATAAAAAAGGTTTAAGAGCCAAGGCGCACGCCTATGAAATGAAGGCCGATGAATATATGTCGACGCTGGGCAAGATGATCATCTCAAGCCCTTCTCCCTCGGGCCAAGGCCAAAGCTGCCTGCCTTACGCCAGCGAAGATTTTGTGGATACCGGGCACGGCTGGATGACGCCCAAAGGTTGTTCAACGGGAAGCGTTGCCGGGACCGCCTACACGATTTTTGCTTACTATAATTATAATCCTTTGAAACTCGATTAAATGCGGCGCAAGGTGATTCTACTTTATCAGAAATTACACCGCGCTTTCGGCCCGCAACACTGGTGGCCGGCAGAATCTTCGTTCGAGGTAATCGTCGGAGCAATCCTTACACAAAGTACCAGCTGGAAGAATGGTGAAAAGGCGATCGGGAATTTAAAAAAACACAAAGTATTAACAGCGAAAAAACTTTATCGGTTAAAAAGCAGAAAATTAGCCACCTATATCAGACCAGCAGGCTATTACAATATTAAAACAAAACGCCTAAAAGCTTTCCTGAAATTTTTCTTTGAAAAATATCGCGGGAATTTGAAAAGATTATCACAGAAACCATTGCTGATTTTGCGCCAGGAACTTTTGGCAGTAAACGGCATCGGCCCGGAAAGCGCGGATTCAATTTTACTTTATGCTTTAGGTAAACCTGCCTTTGTGGTTGATGCCTACACAAAAAGGATCTTCAGCCGGCACCGCCTGATAAAAGAATCCGTTTCTTACGATGAAACGCAAGATTTTTTTAGGCAAAACTTAAAAAATGAGGTAAAATTATTCAACGAATACCATGCGCTTTTGGTGAAGCTGGGCAAGGATTATTGTTTGAAAAGGATTCCAAGGTGCGCCGAATGCCCGTTAAAAAATCAAAAATAAAAATTTTTAGCTTTTGCCTTTTGCTTTTATCTTTCACCCTTTTAATTTTTAATTTTACTTATGCCGCTCCTTGTTACGGCACGCGCCTGCCCGAGAAGAACAATATACAGATGGGCCTGCAATATTACAACATGTTTAAAAGGTATCTTGAGAATAGCCAGGGAAAGATGCGTTCGCAGCAGGAATTTTTACTGCTTTCCTACGGCGTCTTTGACTGGCTTTCCATAGACTTAAAAGGCGGCACCGGTAATATCAAGCAGCACCCTTTAGAAAGCAATGAAGTGGATTATCCGTTAGGGTTTGCCGGCGGCTATGGCCTGCGGGTAAAATTCTGGGATAAAAATAATATCAAGGCGGTTTTGGGCTTCCAGCATATCAGCGTGCATCCGAAGCGTACCTTTGTCGATAATGTAAAAAACAAAGCTATCCTTGATGACTGGCAATGGTCGCTTTTGGCATCTTACGATTTAAAAATCGTCACCCCTTATTTGGGGACACGCTGGTCGCGGGTAGACTATATCCACTGGATTGGCGAGAGCCGCAAGCGGACGATGTCGGATTTCACTAAAAGCGTCGGCTTTATCTACGGCTTTGATATCCCCATCGGTAAAAAAATCTGGATTAATCTCGAAGGTAGCTCCTTTGACAGCGATAGCTTTGCCTGCAGCGTGAATTATAATTTTTAACCTTTCCCCCGCCCTAAAGAAAACGCTTCCAAAACCAGCTGTTTTACCCTTGTCTTAGCCAAAATTAGCTACTAGACTCTAAAGTAGAGATAAGCTGTCTTTATCGATAAAGCCAATCCTGCCGTTAGGTGGGTGCGGAAAGCCACGGGTCGATAAGAGCAAAGCGGATTTAATTTTTTACTTCATCGATAGCCGGGTTGCCGAAATAAAGAAAAGGCAACGCGGCTTTTTTATGAGGGTCAGAAAAAACAAAAGGGAGGTGAAAAAATGAAGAAGATCTTGACACTAATATTTTCACTTGTTCTAGTAGTGGGTTTAGGATTTCCTGCAGTAGCAAAGGCAGGAAGCGTGCCTGAAAAAGCCCCTGGCGTTAAGCAGGCAGAAGAAAGAGTTAGTAAGTTGCCTGGCGTTAAAGAAGCCGGGAAGCTCCCTGGTGTAAAAAGGGTAGCGAATCTTGTGGGATTGGGAGGGGTATTTGGCGAGAAGAAAGTAACCAATCACATGCTCTACCAGAAAACCCTGAAACTGGAAGCCAAAGCTGTCAAGTTGGAAGCTAGCGGGGATGCAGCCGGAGCGCAGGCATTACGTGAAAAAGCAACTGCCATCCAGCCGATCAAAACAGGGATCGTAAAGTATCAGGGTCTCACGAGAAGCATTGACAAAGCTCAAGTGAAATTAGGAGGCATTACCGATCCCGATTCTGCAGCTGCTACAAAATTACAAGCTAAAATCCAGACTTTAACTGACAAAAGGACCACGGTAGCTACTAAAGGATTGGAGAGCGCGGATAAGCTCTACGACAAGAGGATAGCTAATGCCGACAAAATCACCGCTAAAATTACTGCTACTACGCCGGCTAAAAAGACAGAGAACTTAACCAAGAGAGCCAACAGTGTGGTAGGCGAAGCAAACTGGATCAAGAATAAAACAAACTCAGCTTTTGGTATTCACTAAACACAGGCTAACCATTCAAAAAGGAGGCTTTCTAAAGCAGAGAGTCTCCTTTTCTTTTTTATTTGACAAATCCAAGTATCCCTCAAAAATTATAAATCTTGGTTTTTTAGCTTTCTTTTGCTATAATAATGCTCCCCTTATACTAAGGAGAAATAAATACATGGAAGGATTTAAGATTACTAAAAGGCCGAAGTTAAAAAGCCCGTATCTTTTGGTGGCCTGGCCGGGGATGGGAGAGGTTGCCTTTAAGGCAGTAAGCTATTTAGTCGAAAAATTGAAGGCCGAAGAGTTCGCCAGTATCCCGGCGGAGGATTTTTTTTATCAGACAGGAAGCACCGTACAGAAAGGCCTATCTGCCGGTAGGCAGGCTATTGTTTTTTTGGGGCGGGCGTGCCCGCACCACGCCCGCCCCAGCGTTTCTCCAACTATTGATTGCAAGAGGCGCGGCATCCCGCGACAACAAAATGCTTTTATTTAGGGAGCGGGA
>CAZNWL010000125.1:0-3730 GCA_964577045.1 uncultured Planctomycetia bacterium
ACGGGTTAGCCTGGGCACCCTTAACTTTAAAGCATAATTTTGTAAAAAGAATAATTTATAACCTACAAAAAGCCAAAAAAATATATTTAATAGCAGTAAAGATAAAGTATTAATCCTTCCAAAGGTTCCCAAGAGGACCATAATAGAAGTAAGTACATTAAATCCTACCACCCAAAATATAAACGCATTCTGATACCTGTTGCCAGATAAATATTTCTTAAAAGGCAATATACAATAGCCCAATGCAAAGGTTAAAAACTGATAATAAAGAAATACCGAAAAATTCCATAAATGATAAGATAAATGGCTATTAGTTATCATCCTCTTAGGTAAGGGCTTTGCGCTCCAAGAGGGCTTTGCCAAGAGTGGCCGAATCAATATATTCTATCTGGGTGCCCAGAGGAACGCCGATAGCTATCCGGTAGAGTTTAACCGGGTAAGGCGACAGTTTCTGAATGAGGAATTGGGCAGTGAGTTCTCCTTCGTTGTCAGGGTCAGTGGAAATAATCACTTCTTTAATCTCGCCTTTTTCGATGCGGTTGGTTAGCTTGATGATATTCAAATCATCGGAGCCAATTCCCTCAAGCGGCGATAAAGAGCCTAAAAGCACATAGTAAAGCCCTTTGTAATGAGAAGTTTTTTCAATGGCCATTATATCTTTGGGCTCCTCAACTATGCAAAGCATATCTTTTTCACGCTTAGGGTCGGCGCAGATTGAGCAGATGTCTTTGGTGGAAAAATTATTGCACTGCGCACAAGGCTTTATGTGCTTATGAATCTCCTCCATCTTCTGGGTTAAGTTTTTTAACTCCTGCGGATCCATCTTGAGGAGGTGAAAAGTGAGCCGTTCGGCAGTCCTTCTGCCTACGCCGGGAAAGCGGGAAAAACTGTGCACTAACTCGTTGAAAATTTTGGAAAAACTCATTGCTCGTCTGAATGAAACTTTCCGCCGAAAGCGTCAAGGAGGTTATTTAGGAAGCCGTCTTCTTCGCCCGAGGCTTGGCTCTGGGAAGGCTTAGGCTGCGGTGCCTGGCCGCTATCTTTTTCAGCCTCATCCAAACTCTTCTGCTGGAGCTTATGGGGTAAATCACCTATGGTGAATCTGACTCCCAAAGATTGGCTGGTAACCTTAGAAATTACATCTTCGATGAACTTAGAATTCTTGCTATTCTCTACCATCTCTTTATGAAAAGAATCCGCCGGCGAAAAAGCAATGGTAACACAGCGGCCACGCGAAGAAACCGGTTGGGCAAAAGCCAGATGCGAAGCCAAGGCTGCCCTGATTTTCTGCATGTAAGCGATTATCTGGGGCCATTTAGCCAAAATCGGCTGTAAATACGTATTATCCTGCGGCCCTTGAGCTGATTCGTCCGTTTTAGCGCCGGGGCTTTTATTCTCTAAAACCTCTTTATCATCTTCGAAATCAAAATTATCTATTTCGTCATCGTCCGAATCAGGCTCCGGCTCTTTTTTTAAAGGCTTACTTTCGGATTTTCTCGGTGCAGGCTCTTTGGGGCTGGCTTTAGGCTGGGGAGCAGATGAAATTGCTGGCTCACCCGGTTCGTTAAGGTGCGTATATTTAATCAAAGCTAGCTCCAGAGGAATCCGGACGGTATTAAGCTTTTGCGAAAGTTCTTTAGCTTCAATAAACAAATCGATTATCTTTAAAATCTGGCCGGTAGCAACGCTTTGGGAAAGTTTAGCGATAAAATCTTTACTCTGCGGCGAGATATCGCTTAAATCTTTAAAGGCTTTTAAGCTTACTTTGGCTAAAAGAAGGTTGCGCAGGTGCTCGATAAAAGCATTCAGGAAAACCCCTAAGTCTTTTCCGTCTTTAGCCAGTTTATCGATAAACTCAAGGTAGTTTTGAGTGTCGCGCTCAACCAAAGCTTTTAAAGCCCGGTTTAAACTTTCTTCATCGATGATTCCTAAAAATGAAAAAATATCCCCTAACGAACCTTTGTCGATGATTACCGGAGCCAGCTGGTCAAATAAACTTTCGGCATCGCGAATACTTCCGCCAGCAGCCCTCCCGATGGTGTATAAAAGGCTGTCCTCGATTTTTATCTTTTCCAGTTTGGCTATCTTTTTAAGCTTAGCAACGATGTTCTCTAAAGGGATAAGGTTGAACTGAAACTTTTGGCAGCGCGATAAAATCGTAGGGAGTATTTTATGAGGATGGGTGGTAGCAAAGACAAACTTTACATGCGCTGGCGGCTCCTCCAATGTTTTAAGCAGGGCATTGAAAGCCTCTTGGGTAAGCATATGCACTTCATCAATGATATAAATTTTATAGCGGCCGGCAGCCGGCGACAGGCTTACATTCTCGCGTAGAGTTCTGATTTCATCGATGCCGCGGTTAGAAGCAGCGTCAATTTCGATAATGTCCAAAGAACGGCCTTGCGTAATAGCTATACAACTCGGGCATTTACCGCAAGGCGTGGGAGTCGGGCCGTTAACACAGTTCAAGGCTTTGGCAAAAATCCGGGCTAAGGAAGTTTTTCCTACTCCGCGGGGGCCGCTGAAAATATAGGCATGGGAAACCCGGTTCTGGAGAATTGCATTCTTCAAAGAATGCGTAACCTGTTCTTGTCCGATTACTTCTTCGAAATCTTTAGGCCGGTATTTTAAAGCAAAAGCTAAATATTCCATTCAGAACATTATTACACGGATTCAGAAAAAATACAGAATTTTTACGTACAGTCGTGGACGTCAATCGAATCTTCAAAAGCTTTCTTTACTTCGTAGCTTCTACATTCTGCCTCTGGGGTAATAAACGCTTCTTCAAAAAAGCAAAGCCAGAACCGGATTTCAAATATTTTTCAAAACTCACAGCTTGAGATTTATCCTTAAACACAATATATGTCTCCAAATCCCAAGGAGCATAGTTTTTGCTATATCTGGATTCGTTATGGTTATGTTCTTTTATTCTATTTTCTAAATCTTCTGTCAGGCCAATATATAAACGCTTTCGATATTTTTCACTTCTTAGAATATAAACTATGCATACTGTATTCTGCTTCGCCTTTAACAAGTAATGACTGGTATGGCTTCGCAGCAATTCTTTTTCGCCACACACATAGAAAGGACTTGTTGCTTTGAAGCCCTACCATCATTTACATGTTGAAGGGCGAAAAAGAACGGAGAGGGGGAGATTTGAACTCCCGAGGGCACCTTTCGACACCCCGGCGGTTTAGCAAACCGCTGCCTTAAACCGGGCTAGGCAACCTCTCCGAAAAAATACAAAGTATTTTTTCGGATCTCGAATCCCGACGAAGTCGGGATGAGAGATCTTACTTTTTCTTTCTCTTCTTCTTAAAGAACTCGCTCAAAATTGCGGCGCATTCTTGGGATAAAATTTCTTTCTTTACCTTTATCTTATGGTTTAAGCCTAATTTATTTATATCGATTTTTGAGCCAAACGCTCCGGTTTTAGGGTCGGACGCTCCGAAAATTACCCTTTCTAGGCGGCTCAATACCAGCGCTCCGGCGCACATCGCGCAAGGCTCTATGGTAACATAAAGCGAACATCTTTCCAACCATTTTGATTTGAGAAAACTTGCGGCTTGGGTGATGGCAATCATTTCGGCGTGAGCAGTGGGGTCTTTTAGCTTTTCAACCTGATTATAACTTTTAGCGATTATCCGTTTATCGTAAACAATGACTGCGCCTACCGGGACTTCGTCCTCCTGAAATGCATATTCGGCCTGCTTAAGGGCCTGTTGCATGT